>JAKAPU010000279.1 GCA_021806865.1 archaeon | reverse complement strand
ACTCGCGAATCCCTGTAGTTCAGTAGAGTATCGACTGCGACAAGAGCTGAAATTACGGTCTTTCCAAGGGCGGTAGGCAAGATTACGAGCGTGTTCTTGTCGAGGGCGATTCTTGCGATGGAGGTCTGATACAACCGTTCCTCGATGGTTTCAGGATATACAAGTGGGTGGGATACGAATTCTTTCTTATCATCGATGTGTCCCTTCTGCTGTGGCGGCTCCGTTGTCAAAGTGTGGACACTCTACCACTTCGTATCTTCCCAACAGCTCGCTGCCTTCAAAATTGGCTTGCTTGCTCTCGGTCTTTCCTATGTCCAGCGCTCTCTCTCACTCACTCAAACTCTGTATCTCAGGAGGGCGGCAAAACCTCCAAGCGCTTTTAGCCTTGCTTTGTCTTCCTCCGAGCGGGATATCACCTCGACCTTTGCGTCTGTCTGTGAGGCCGCGTCCTCCAAGACATCGATTATGTCTCTGTCATCCACCTCGTATTCAGCCGCTTTGCAGCTCTCGCATGGGCTTGAAATCATCTCCCGTGTGGTTTGAACCTTCTTCTCGACATCTACTATCCTCGTTTTGGATATGGCGCATCTTTTGCAGGTCGCGATAATTTCAATCATATCAGTATTGTCTGAAACCAGTGCAACTTGTGCGGTGCCGTTTTTGAGTGCATCCAATACCGTGTTTAATCCGCAAATCGCTAGACCATCTTGCTTTCCCATGTCAGCTTCTAGTCGTTGCATGATCTTCTTCTCCTCTGGCGCATGAAGATTCTTCAGAGCTTCCGCTGATTTCTCAACCGTTTCTCTGACTCCTTCCTTGCCAGAGGATAATGTGTCGGCTTTTGCCAGAAGCATATTTTTGAGCTCGTAATGGAGATAATCTCCGTCCAGGAAACTTTCCTTCGTCTGTCCCGGCCCTCCTACGATCAGCGCCTTAACCTTCTGGTTCTCAAGAAACGACTTCGTCGCATGCTCCGCAACTCTGTGGAAATAGTACGTGAGTTCCATGTCTCGCTCTCTCTCATACCTCCTCTGGCTCCAACCTCCCTTGTCAGACTTTCCTGAAACTCCCGAGGTGATGTCATCAATTACGTCGAGCTTGTCTCCAAGCAGTATCCCAAACCCTGCCTCCTTCGAATCCATCGCAACAATCCCCACAATCCTATCCTCCCTCAGCATTTTCCTCAGCGGCTCCAAATCGAAATGATCGTCAATGGTGCAAAGGTAGGAAGTGATCGGCTCCGGAGGAATGATCTCCTGAATTTTCAAGGCTTCGTTCGCACCGGCGAATATGGCAAGACCATTTTCTGGAAATTCCTTTTGCAGTTTGAGCCGATGAATCACTCTGGTCAGGGTTTCGCGAACGCGATCTCCAGATTTTATTTCATTGGAATCTGACTTTTCTTCGAGAAGTGTAATTATCTCGCCCGCAGATTTCTCTCTGGGAAGGTAGAGCGAGACAAATTCCATCCCCGTTCCCTCTTCGCTCGATAATTGCGCCATGAGCTTTCTCATCTTGTACTGCTTGACGGAATCGGTCGTTGTCATTTTTTCTAGTCCCCGTGATATCTTGACTTTCGGGCTTGAAATAAGCACTACGGCCCGAACTGTTCATTTGCTTGTTGCATTCGGTCAAGGCAGCTCGTACGTGAGCTTCTTGTGCCTCGTACCGCACCTCTTCAAGTGTCGGCGGATCTTGGCATCAATTTGCCGGACTTCGGGTATATGGGCATGAATATAATTCAGCTGTGGATTCACTAACTAATATATTTCTCGATATTGTTTTCTCTGCTGAATAAAAGGAAGGATTTTTCAGGAACGTTTGCTTTATTCCTTGGGCGCGCAGTCTTTGTGATAGTTTTTCTTCCTCAGAAAACCCCTCTTTACCTCTTCTCCGTCAGGAATTCTTCCGCCGCATTTTGCGCAGTTGGTTGCCATGGGACATTTGCACCAGTTACTTTGGAAAGGTTGATCTCCATTTTAGGCGTTGCGGCGCGGCAAGTATTCATCAGCATGATCTGATAGCTTGACTGTTGCGTACTTGGATAGGCCAAAAAAGTACTGCGCCCGACTGCTTGCCCATCCATCAGGTCGAGTATCAAGGCAACATCAGATTAAGGATAGTCTATCTATCCGACGATCTGACTGATTTCTTGTGCGATTTCCTTTTCGACATGCGTAGTCCATAGCATTTCAGGGACATTCACGGCCAAGAACAGCTCCGTGAGAAGTAGTGCTTCAGCTACCTTAACCGCGATGTTCTGTACCCATTGCCGATTCCTATGTGCACTGTGAAATCGTTTGGTTGACCTGCGACCACTACCGTGAAAGCTCGATCGGCAGTAATTATATCTCGCAAGATTCCAGCCTTTCGCATCTGAATGATCGTCCCCAACGGAGCATTCTTTGACTGCGTCTTGTAGCCTTTACAAGAATCGAACGAGCTATCAATCAGATTTCTAACACGTCTTCGCCCTGCTTTGCTCCCGTAGATTTCGAAGCAGTCTTCGGGTTTACGCTATCCACTCCCTGAAGTAGCGGAGTAAGCTTGTCAAATTGGAAGAGATCTCTAAATTCTTCGAGCTCCTCCTTGGACCTCAGGACTAACCCTCTCTTCTTGGTTGCAGCGCCCGAACTGTCAACGGGATTTAGTTCCACAGCTAGCCTTGCGGGGCTGCTCTTGTACGCGGGCATCTTTAGGACAAACACGCCAGGCACCGAAGTCTTGAACCTGCCCCAGTCGGGGCCAGTCTTCAGGAATGACGCCAGCTTTTCTTCAAACGATGATGAGGATGACAATTTACTTTCGATCACTCGCACGCAATTTGACTTTTCAGCCTGGATTGTTAATAAAGGTTCAAGTTCTTAACTGAGCACAGCATTCTCTGGGATTGAACTTCTTTTGAACCAAGATATTGCAAAGGTTCTTGTTGTCTTTCCGGAAGCGTGGAGCCGTTCCAAGAGGCAGTATGTGAGGCTCACTTCCAAGCC
>JAKAPU010000056.1 GCA_021806865.1 archaeon | reverse complement strand
CAACTACTGCTCGGAACGACATTGAATCATTTCTTATTGCAAGCAATAACAATGTAGATCGGCTCAAGGAAGTACTGAGATCTGAGCTTCGTAATGTGGCTGACAACTTTGCACTGTCAATCTCAGAGCGATTCTCCAAGATGAATAGCGAAGAGAAACGAGCAATCGATGCTAGCCTCCGTCTCATACGAAGGTCCCTGGTGGAGCTTCTATTCAGAGTGGAACAGGGAAAGCAACTTGGCTCAAGCGGTAAGGAGTTTCAGAAGTACTTCGCTGCGATCAAGGCACAAGCGCCAGGAATAAAGGAGCTCAGGTACGAAAACCTGATCGTCGAGAAGGCGATATTCAACAAACTGCTGCTCAAGGCAAAGGATCGCGACTATAGCATCTGGGTCCCGTCGTTTTTCTCCAAGGAAAAGGCTGACGCCCTAATTAAGAAACTCAATATTCCGTCTGAGAACTTGCTACTTTCGAGGCTAAGAGATCTAAAATCGCAAGACAAAATCGACCCGCTGAGACCAGCTTTGGCTTTGCTAGAAGAGAATCTCGGCGTCGTACAAAAGGGCCAAAAAATTCCACAAGAACTCTCAGACTTTGTTCAGGAGTCTGGAGATTACCTCGTGATGGCTCCGCACGAACTTGACAATATCTCTCAGTTCATCCGCGAAGAAGAGGAAGAGCAACGTGCAAGGCAGAAAGAACAGGAGGAAATGAGGCGTCGAGAAAAGGAAGCAATTCAAATAGCGGAAGAGAGAAAATCTGAGCAATACAGGCAGAAGATCCGACAGGTTGCAGTCGAGGTGACGGTAGCTGAGATTGCTAGAGCAAAATCTGGAAACGCAGTGTACCTAGGCAGGCAACTTGACGTCCAGCAAATGATCTCTGCATTGGTCAGGAACGTACAGGAGAAGGATATCCCATCACAGGTTAAGGAGATTGGAGAATTCTACATTGAGCTCGACGTTGTGAAGCGTGATGGCGTAGCGATAGTTGGGGCGTCGGGGTCTGGGCGAAGCACCACTCTGAAACGGCTCGTCGATGGCATCGCAGGCAAGTCTGGTGCACCGAAGATAATAGTGATCGACCAGAAAGGTGAGCATAGGGGTGTGGCTTGGAAATACTCGTGGAAGGTATTTGGTTTCGCAAGCGATTCGCAATCTCAGGAATTCAGGGAGGCACTCTTGACAAAAGATCCTGAATCGGCCGAACTAGTTTCTGATCTGATACAGGAGTGGCTTCTTCAGAGTGGTCAAGGCTGTTCGACCGAACAGAGGGCTCGTATTGCATCTATAATTAGGGCGCAGACCGAATCTCAAGACCTGGAGGATTTATGGAATCAATTGTCAAAGGAACCGGAACTCGCTCAGATAGCGCAGAAACTGAAAAAGGGGCTTTCGAGGAGTGCTTCTGCGAGAATCTTTGCCCAGTCGGCAACGCCATTGCCTGCCAACGAAAACACACTGTTTGACGTTTCGGGCAGGGGACTCAGAGATCCTACCACGAAGGAAGAACGGCAAATTATCACCTCCTTGATACTGAGAGACCTCCTCTCAAGCGATATACGCAATTCCCTGATCGTAGTAGAAGACATGCTGGATCGATTCAAGAGTGAGAGCTTGAAGCATAGAACTATCCAGCTAGTATCCAAGCTTAGAGCGATCGGCAATTCGTTTGTTGTGACTTCAAGAAGTCAGGTCCGAGAATTTCTTGGTGCTGACGCAGTGGAATTTGTTCACCGGCTTTCGGGCGAAAAAACGATCAACGAAGAGATATCCGGATTCAAGACCGAGATCCAGTCTCAGAGCCTGGCACGTGCCGTGGTGTCACTGCCTAGGGGTTACTTGGTAACTTCGACAATCAGCGAGCCGAGCGGGCAAAAAACTCCTAGTGCGGTGGTCAAAGTGGAACCCCTGCAGTTTGTAACAACGCAAAGATAGCTAAACACTCGACGCAGCTACTCTTTAATTTCCGATCTAGCGACAATCGCTATGGCTGGAAAGTATCTTGTCCACGACCGTACAGCAAGGACCTGAGGTTGTAACTGAGGAGCAATTCTCGGTAATCGGAAGGAGGGTGCGGAAGTACGACTCGCTAGAAAAGGTAACCGGAAGAGCGCAGTACCTGATTGACCTCAAACTTCCAGGCATGCTCCACGGCAAGATTCTGAGAAGCCGCTATCCTCACTCCAAGATTCTGAAGATTGACACATCCAAGGCAGAGGCGCTGGACGGCGTGTTCTGCGTCATTACAGCAAAGGACACGCCCAAGATCAAGTTTGGGTTCATGAAGGACAACCTTCCGTTGAAGGATGGAGTTGTACTTTCTTACCGAGACGAGGTAGCTGCAGTCGCGGCGATCGATGAGCAGACTGCTGCGAGGGCTGTCGAGCTCATCGAAGTTGAGTACGAGAGGCTCCCTGCAATATTTGACCTGTTTGAATCGATGAAACCTGGAGCGCCCCAATTGCACGAAGAGGCCGAGGGGAATGTTGCAAGAATTCCATTCAACTTTAGGGCCGGAGATCCCGAAGCTGTCTTCAGTCGTAGCGACGTTGTCACTCTTGAAAACACGTTCAGGGTCCAATTCATGACGCATACAGCCCTGGGAACTATGGGCGCACTTGCTTCTTACGATTCAAACGGTTTGCTCACCGTCTGGGCAAACACCCAGGCTCCGTTCATGTACCAACACGAAATTGCCGAGGCTCTCGGGATTCCAGGAGACAGAGTCAGGGTGATTCAGCCCTTCATAGGTGGAGCTTTTGGAAGGGGGATGGATCTTTACCCGGTCGATGTTATCACAGCTCTACTTTCAATGAAGACAGGGAGACCTGTCAAGATATTGTATTCTAGGGAAGAGGACCTGAGCTACTCTCCGACAAGACAACCTGCCGTAATGAAGATCAAGACTGGAGCGTCAAAGAGTGGAAAACTACTGGCTAGGAAGGTAGAGGTGTATCTCGACACTGGTGCATACGTTTCTTGGGGTGCGTTCGACGCCCGCGTCATGATGGCTACATCGACGGGCCAGTATAGGGTGGACAACGTCGAGTTCAACGCATGGCCCGTGTACACGAACAACCCGTATTCCGGAACAATGAGAGGTGCCGGCAATCCTCAGATCAACTTTGCCATCGAATCACAGATTGACATGCTTGCAGAGAAACTGAGCATGGATCCTCTGGAGCTCCGACTATTGAATGCTAACAAACCCGGCGACATCACGTGCCAGGGAATGAAGATCACCACCTGCGCGATGGAGGAGACACTGAACCTCGCCGCAGAAAGGATAGGCTGGAGGGGGCCTCACAAAGCCGGGAAGAGACGCGGAATCGGCTTTTCGACGCTTTTCCACGTTGCTGGTGGAGCGAGAGTCTACCGCTCGGACGGTTGCGGTGCGATGATCAAGATGGACGACTTTGGCAAAGTGACCTTGTACATCGGCACGACCGAGATCGGAACAGGCTCTGACACTTCGATCACACAGGTCGTTGCGGAAGAGCTAGGCGTTCCGCTTTCCAGGATAGAGCTTGTCAACAAGGACACTTCTCTAAAGCCTTGGGACGTTGGAATACACGCAAGCAGGGCGACATTCATCGGAGGGAACGCGGCTCTCATGGCAGCCAGAGATGCGAAAAAACAGCTACTGAGACTAGCTGCGAGAGAACTTCAAGAAGACCCTGCAAATCTCGAGATCAAAAACGGAGAGATATTTTCTCTCACCGATCCAAAGAAAAGGGTTGACTACACCAAGATTCTCCGACACGCGCATTACAAGAAGGACGGCACAATAATTATGGCAACGGCGTTTTTTGATCCACCAACGGAAATGGGAGATCCAGAAACTTTCAGAGGCAACATCTCGATGACCTACGCCTTCGGTACGCAGGCAGCACTAGTGGAAGTGGACGAGGAGACGGGCAAGGTGAAAGTCCTGAAGATAGTCGCTGTCCACGACGCGGGAAGGATTCTGAATCCGACGGGCGCAGAAGGACAGATTCAGGGAGGCATTGTCATGTCGCTCGGCTACGCATTGATGGAGCAGTTGATGGTGGACGAAGGTATGGTGATGAACCCGAGCTTTGCTGACTATAAGCTAGTGACATCGAAGGAAGTACCGGAAATCGAGGTTCACTTTGTGGGCGAGCCTGATCCGGCTGGTCCGTTTGGGGCAAAAGGGGTAGGAGAACACGGCTGCATTCCGACTTCGGCTGCAATTGCAAACGCGGTGTACGACGCGGTTGGTGCGAGACTCTTCGAGCTTCCACTAACGCCGGACAAGGTAATCGTTGCAATTCCCTAGGTTCGGAGAGCGATACCATCACGCGATCTTCAGGACTGAAAAGAATGTCAGAGGCTGTTTGAAACAGATATCCTCATGTCCGATAGACAGGCTAGCAAGTGAGTAGAACGCTTCTATCTAGCACTGATAGTTTTTCCTGTGCCTGTGTGGAAAATGGATGGGGCCGTTTTATATAGGCACATGAATCAATTGAAACGCTTCGATCTCATACATATCTCAATGAGATCAGAGCTCTGCCATTACAGGAAACCCTTGAACAGGTATCGGAAGCTGGATTCCTTAGAAACAGTGTGCCTGAAAAAAGTGGGCTACAAAGCTATGAACGAGCTTTTTGCCATTTGGATCCAAAAAGCAAACGTAACCCCTTCCACAGCCAGAAGACTGAAAAGCAGCTCACAATTGAATCGCTTCGAACTGTGTCTCAGAATAGTCGCAAGATATCAATTCGATATTCCACTTCACCTTTGGATGTTAGCACCATAATGACCATTGAAAGCGTGGGCTTGATAGCACCTGAATTTCAAATTCAGGTGCATGAGTTTCATCTTCACGACGCTTATAAAATCTCAATCTCAAGTATCAGGTACCTCGGAAGTGGTCTTGGCAAGAGCCAGCCATTCTATATGCTCGGTAAGCGTGCAGCTAGGCGGTAAAATTTACTCGTAATTGGAGAAAGAGATCCAGGAAAATATAGTATGAAAAAGTCCATTTTGACATTGATGGTGCTAGTGCTGTCGACGGGCTTGATAGTGATAACATCTGTCGCAGCAGGGACAGCGGGATTTGTTACGACCTCTACGACCACTTTCACGTCGACAACTACCTCAACCGGTTCTGTTCAAACAAAAACAGTTACTGCGACTAGCCAAGAAACAACAATTACGTTGACTAGCACGGTTACAAGCACAGTCAATGGAACGCTTATACTATATTCTACCACGATAACAATAACCACGTCGGTACCAGGACCGACCTTCACGACAACCACGACTAGTTATCTTAGCACGTCAACCACTACGACTACAAGCACTACAACAACTTCGGTGATAACTACAACTATCAGTTGCACCAAGACTGACGATACGTATTGCTCGTCGAATTCCTAGAGATATCAATAATTGAGTAAACAGAGCGATGCCTAAAAGATGGCCTTCAGTACCGTTCTTGGCATAAGTCTTGTAATATCAATCGCTGGGCTGATTGGCCTGAGCCTGTACACTCTTTATATGGTTGACAAGCTTATGACTCGAATAGAGTCTGTCGAAGCAAGATTGACTGAGAAGAGTCCGACCGAAGAGAAATCTTCGAAGTTGTTGGAAGGGAAACAGGAGCAGGGTGTTGAGGCCGTGGGACAGACCGGTCCGAAAGTCGAGATGGCGGTCTCTCCAGCAGGAGAGGGGAAGGAAGCATCAAAACTTGAAAGCCTGGAAACGACCATGGGCGCGATAAGTCAAAGACTGCAAGTTCTTGCCGATGAGATTGAGGCCAACAGTGCACGAACAAACGTGCTCAGCAATGATTTGCAGGCAACAAATCGGGCTTTGGACAACCTGGCAAGGGGCGTATCTGAAACAAATGAGAGGCTGGATATTCTTCAAAGGGACATTTCTAAACTAGTACTGCAATTAGAAGAGATCGAAGATACAATAACAGCTTTGGTAAAAAGATCCTTGCAGCTAAATCGTTAGCAAACGTGGTTCATTGCACTGCGCATTTTCTGACTTTCGTTTGTTATGGCTCTGCCAAGAACACGTCTTGGATTTCCGAGATAATTTCACCAAAATTGGAAAATAAGTTGCAATTTAGGCTCCGAAAACCCACTACACCTGAATTTCAAATTCAGGTGCATGAGTTTCATCTTCACGACGCTTATAAAATCTCAATCTCAAGATCTTGGTACCTTGGAAGTAGTCCTAGATAAGAGTAGGCCATTCTACATGCTCGGAAAGTATGTAGCTGGCGAGGAGACGTTTCTTCTCTTTGACAATCAGGACGATGCAATTAGAAGAGTAGGTGATTTTCTGAAGGATAATGTGCCGACCGATCAAATCACTCTCCTAGAGCTGTCGATAGTGCCTAATGGACTCAGCACTCAGGAACTGCAGTGGAGCGTAATACTCAACAAACTCGTGAAACTCGTGGGGCTGAAGTAGTCGTAGCGATGGCTTCTCGCACGATATCAAAGATACGTTTCAGCTACTATGAGTCCTGCAAAATAATTCTTGGCGTCGCAGCCATAGCACTATCTTTGGGTTGGGGAAAGTATGTCGGTAAGTCGATATATCTTCCATTCTATCCGGACTCTCTGGACGTATTACTGGGAGTGTGCATCGGACTCTTTCTGCTCCTCGACTACGCCAGAAACGCTGGACTATTGTCGAATTGGCGAAGGGCTAGAATCTCAAGCGATGCAGTGAGATAGCAATCCAGTCACGTAGCTCGAGATTTTGTTGGCACCACCTTTTGAGAGAGCTTACAAAAACCGCAGCATAGACTAGCACATTTATGCTGAATACGAAGCCCGAAATCGTACTGCTAAAATAAGTCACAAGACTACTCCGATCAAGTGCGACGACTACGCTCACCAAACCTGTGAAGAAGGAGATAGTCAAGAATCACCTGCAGGGGCTTGACGAAGAGGAGAATCTCAGAGTACTTGCTGCCTCAGGAAAGCAGGTAGACAAAGAAGCACTTGAGAATGCGATTGACGAATTCGGATCCGAATCGGAGAAAAAGGGGCTAGATCCCGTCGCAAAGTCGTACGGCGTTGGACGGCTCGCAGGGGAACTTGGAGAGGTTGCAAGGTTCAAGCGCAAACACGAAGTAGAACTTGCGGATATGCTGAGGGGTGCAAAGGTAGCAAGAGTTCTGAAAGAATATGGAGTGGGGCTTCCAGAGCTGGAACAGTTTCTCTCCGTCGTTTATGCCAGAGCCTCAGAAAAGGGATACGATGCCGAAACTCTGGTACAACAGATTTCTGACATAAACAATCTGGAAAAAAGACACGGAATGACCTTCGACGAGCTCAAAGTTGCATACGACAAAACAGCGACTGACTTGAAATCAAAACAGGAAGAAAAAGGGCGAATCGTCGAAGAAATAGCAGGGCTCAAGAACAAAAAGTCAGAGTTAATGGCGCAAAATGAAATCGACGAAAGAAAATTGCGGGAGTATGCGCTAACAAAAGAGGGTCTTCGATCATTAGGATTAAGTGTAAACAACCTTGAGACTGTGAGAAACTTTCTCCTCGCAATAAAAGCGGCTAAGTTCGATCCAACGGAAGTAATCTCAAGGCTAAATTCTATTGGAGATCTAGAAAAGGAAAAGGCAAAGCTCGAGCAAGAAATGAACAGAGCGGATGCTGAACTTCATGGAAAAAGAGCTTTCCTCAGAGAAATCAAAAAGCTGGAAGAGACAAACCTCAGTGTTGAGCAAGTCGGTAATATCCATAGAACAATAGTCAGAATATCGTCTGACCGAGGAATAGACACTCGCTTAGCATTTACTCAATTCGAAGAAGATATTCTCAATAACTATGATCCGATCCTTGGCTTGAAGCCAGAGCTGACTCGCCTGCAGGAGAGCAAAGCGCGCATCATAGAAGAGGCGGATGAAATAAAGAAACAACTTGCGGAAGAACAGGCCGCCCATTCAAAGAAGGTAAAGAGACTCGAAGAAGAATATGCCAAAATTCTTCCGGAAATCAATGCGTACAACAGCTTGAAAGAAATTGGCATCGATGCTAAAACGATATTGAGCTGGAACGAAATTATTGCGTCTTCAAAGTTAGACTTTACAACAGTAGAATCTCAACTCAAAAACTATGCGAGCTTGAAGAGCCTCGAACAGGAAATAAACCAGAAAATTGTTGCTTCAATGTCGGAAGCAACGGCCCTGAAAGAGACGATAGAGAGTCTCAAGCAGGAAAAGCTCAACATGGAGTCTTCAATCAAAGCGCTTGGTGAAACTGCGGTTGCCGAGATAAACTCGGTCAGTTCGAAGATTCATTCATCTCTCTCGAGTCTCAACGAAAGTGCGCAGTCCACTCTCACAAGAATAGCGGCCGAAAATGAAAAGACTCTGGGCGATTTTCAGATTTCTTCCCAGCAGAGAATCGAGAAAGCAATCGAAGATTCAAAAGAAAGCATGAAGGCGACTGTATCTCAGCTGAGCTCTTCCGTAGCTGACTTTTCAACGCATTTGAAAAACACTCTCGACGAGGCTACTCCGCAAATCAAGAATGTCTCTGCAGCACTCGAAGCGGGAGAGAGGCTAGGAAAATACAGAAACATCATGCCTCTCTTGGAGTTGCTCGATGAAAAGAAGGTCAGCGAGACAGAAGCTTTGATAGCAATGTGGAACGTGGCCAGCCACTTCAGTACCTGGGTCACGGAGCACTACCGCTCCTCTCCAAAAACAGAGATTTCTGAGCCGCTATCAAAATTGGTCAGTTCAATAAATGATGAGATTCAAAGGGTCAATCAGTAGCCCTGTATGAAGCGTGCACCTTCTATGGCTGCGGAAAATTATCTAGATGTTGATCAGCTCATAGACAAAGTTGAGAAAGCAGACACCGAGTTTGGTCAGGACCTCTATCTGACGGCGGAAATGATCATCCTCAATAGACTAACCAGAAGCAAATCGAGCATGTCAGAGGTGACCTCTATACTGCGCACCATCCAACAAATAGGCGCCGAATCCAAACGTTCGGACGACGAAAGTTTGGAAACGGAAGACCAAGATCGCATCTACGGTGGCTCAATTCTGTCGAGCGGGTTTTCTTTGGCTGTGGATTTGTTGGAAATAATGGACTCTGAAGACCTGTACAAACTGATTTCCTGGCTTCGAAACGAAAATCGTCTCAATGAGGAAATGTCTGTGTGACACTTTCTCGCGTGGCTATCCCCAGTGTGGGAAGAACTAGAATCGTTTGTACGTAAAATATGATGCGATAAGAACAGATGCCTTCGTGCCTGACTTAATGTCCGAGTTCGACCCTGGCGCATTCTAACTTTGACAGGATGCTGTTCCAATTGGTTTTCGCCAGGCCCACTGATACAATTACGAAGTCATGTCTGCAACTTCAGAGGCGGGAAAAGTTGATACTGGCAAGGTCAGACAATTCGGTTAGGATTCCTTGAGTAGATTACATAGACTGACCCGAGTGACACAATTGTGGCTCCGGTTGCAAACACGAACAGACCAAGTGCTCCGTAAGTCCCCTCAACTATTCCGCCAGGGATTGGACCTAGGCTCCAAAGAGTTGAATTGATCATTGAGAAAAATCCCAAGTACTCCGCCTTCCTGTTTTCTGGGGCTATCTTTGTCACCCAGCTCAGCATCGCCGGACTCAAAAGTGAAAAGCCAGCTGCGTAGATTATCCTCGCCGGAAGAAGCTCGAACCAGGTACTGGCAACGGCGTATACCATCAATGAGAGTACTACGATAATCGTGCCATAGATGTAGCTTGGAATTTCGCCCAGTCTGTCCACTTTTCGACCGAGGGGCGAACCGAGAATTGCGGTGGCACCAAGACCTGCAACTGCCACAAGACTGACCTCTATCGGATTTGCTCCAAGTACGTAGGCATAAGTACCGAAGAAAGCAGTAACTGCTCCTGTGCCGAGTGTTCGAACAGATGTTGTAAATGAAAAGACTGCGAGGCCCTTCATCTCTCGCATAGGCTTTCTCCCACTTGTGACCAAAGAGTTTCTTTCGGGTATAGCAAAAAGCACGATCGTTATCGTCCCGGCCATGAGAAATCCAACCATGTAGAAGATCGCGCCAAGACCAAAGGCCTGCCCTACAAGCCCGGCTGCGATCATCCCAACGATTGAACCTGCCGCCCCCATTGCACTAAGAAAACCATAGCCACCAGCTCGCTCTTCAACCGATGTGATATCCGCAACGAATGCTTGGAGCGCGGTTGATCCAAAGGAGAGAAGAGTTTCTCCAGCGACGAACAAGACGCTGACCAAAATGAAATTCTTTGCGATCGGAATTAGAACAAACATTGGAAGCGAAGTCACTTCTGCTAAGAGGAGAAACAAACGACGACGCCCCAGTCTGTCAGAGAGGCGGCCCGCAAAAGGACTGACGAGACTTGCCGACACGAAAGCTATGGAAAATGAGGTTAAACCCTGCGCTATGGAAACTCCGTTGTTTTGAACGACGAATAGTACGAAGTAAACTGTGAAAAGACTAGATCTGTTGTTTGAAAGCAACTGATACAAAGAAAGAACGATGAGGGTACGTCGAGCCACCGTTCTCGGCTCATTCGCCATGCTAATATTTTGAAGATAACCAGCGTTGATAAAGATCAACGAAGACTAGAGATATCTCGAGTCCTACGCCGCTCTCGATATAGAGTCGACTCAATGAATTTTTCATTTTCTTTCGTCGATCACTCGGATTGCCTTCCCAACTTCGACTCTAGGAAGTGTGTTAGGGTCGACAATCACCACTTCTGGACTGAATAGAAGTATGTCGTGCAAGGAAGCTGACAATTTCTTTGCGAGGTGTTCTCGTGCACTTTGATCTGCGATCCTTTCCTTTGATTCGACTGTTATCTGCATTCTGTCGGTTGAATCCACCTTCGTGACTCGTATCTGGTACTCAGTTCCAACTTCGCCCTCTTTCAGAAGCACGCTTTCAACTTCGGAAGGCCAGAAATTGACTCCGGAGATCTTGAGCATGTCGTCGGCTCTTGCTCTGATCGGTTTGAACTTTTGATGCGTTCTTCCACACTCACAAATTCCGGTGTCCATCAGCGCGGAAATGTCCCTGCTCCTGTACCTGATTAGAGGCATCGCTTCCTTTGTGAGTGTTGTGAATACAAGCTCACCCTCCTCCTCCGGACCAACGGACTCGCCAGTCTTTGGATCGATCACTTCGGTATAGTAGTAATCCTGCCAGATGTGTATTCCATCATGAACTCTGCAATCGTTTCCGACACCGGGACCGCAAAGTTCTGTGAAGCCGTAAATGTCGTACGGATCCATGTCCCAAATCTTTGAGATCTTGTCCTTCATCTCCTTGGTCCATATCTCACTTCCAAAGATCCCCTTTCTCACTTTCGTGTCTCTCGCTGGGTCGATCCCCATCTCCTGCGCCACTTCGGCGAGTCTGAACGCGTAGGAGACTATCGCTGAGAACATTGTTGTTCCGAAATCAATCATGAACTGGATCTGGCGCTTTGAAAAACCGGCGCTAGCCGGTACAATGGTACAGCCAACCTTACGCGCTCCGTGATAGAATCCAAAACCGCCAGAAAACATGCCAAGGCTCGGCGTTATTTGGAAGATGTCACTGCTTGTCAAGCCGGACATTGTGAGTGCACGGGCAGCAACCTCTCCCCAATCATCGAGATCTTTTGCAGTGTGCAGTCCAAGAGTCGGAGTGCCAGTCGTACCTGAAGTGGCGTGCATCTCAACGATGCGTTCCCTGGGCACGGCCAGCATTCCGAAAGGGAATCCATGGCGAAGATCATCCTTGGTCGTGAATATCTTCAATTTCCGGAATGTTTCAATAGAACGGACTTCGTCAGGCTTCAAGCCTGCCGCGTCAAAGCTTTTCTTGTAAAAGACAGAATTTTCATATGCATAATGCGAAATATATCGTAGTTGTTTTTCCTGAATCTCACTTAGTTCCTTTCGTGATAGTTTTTCCATCTTTTCGTTGAAATAGGTGTCCTGCATTTCCAACAAATCACTTTGTCGATTCTGTTTTTAGAGCGCAATTCGTATTTTTTGCATTTAGGCAACATGCATTAATATCCGAGACGCACCTACTTTGCATTTGAGCACATTGTCGAGCGCGCCGCCCAGAGACTTTCTTCAACGAGCGATTCCAGAAATCAGGACAGGAGGAGGGAGAAACATTGTCGAGCTTGCCAAAGCTTTGCACATGCCAGTTGAAACCACAAGATACAAAGTCAAGGGTATGCTCAAGAGAGGACTTTCTGTTCATGCCAGCGTAGACTACAACAAGTTCGGTCTGACTCGCTATTATGCTTACTTCAGGCTCTCAGAAAAAGCAAGTGTGAATGAAAAGAAACTGTTCAGCATCCTGGCGGATCAAGCATTTCTTGTCTCTGCCTCAAGGAGGCTTCCCAGTAATGACTACATCTGTGAATTTGCCTTTCCGCGTTCGATAGACACATCTTTCTCTACACTTCGCAAGTTTCTGCGCGGACTTGCAGAGGAAGGTGTGCTCAAAGATGTAAGTGTGAACACAATCTCGTCTCAAAAGTTTCACATGATACAATCAGAATTCTTTGATCTCAAACACGGCTCGTGGCGAATTGACTGGGGAAAGCTGAGAAAGGAGACAAAGTTGGAATGGCCGGAACCAAAGGTCGCAGAATTTGACGAACTAGATCTCATGATTGTGCGCGAACTCGAATTGGATGCGCTCACAAGACTTTCAGACATTGCGACAACCTTGAAGACGACACTGAACAACATATTCTATCACTTTCACAAACACATCGTTGAAGGAAAGCTGGTAGACGAATACATTGTTCAGTGGAACGGTACCACGAAACAGCCAGTAATGCTAGTTCAATTCTCGTTTAACGACTTGTCATTGTCAGAAGAAAGGTCCGCGAGAAGCTGCGTTAGCAGACTTCCATTCCTGTGGTCAGAATCTATCGGTTCCGACTCTGGACTCTACATAGCGCAGGGGATGATACACTTGGACGACTACCTCGACACTTTGTCATATCTCGCAGCGAATCTCGAAGATGCTGCTCCTAAACTGCAAGTTTCTGTACTTGATGCGAAATCAAGGTTGACCTTCCCTCTCACGGCGCATCTTTACAAAGAGGGCTCCTGGCACTTCAATGCCGAGGACGTGACAAAACAAATCACGAAATCAAGAAAGTAGTCCCTTGTGCGGACCGTGCAAGCTCAACCTACTTGAAATCAGCGTCCAGTTTCATGACATCTTGGAACCATTCTGGCCCTTTGCAGACGACAATCCCGTGAAAAGAGGCAAGCTTCAGCACCTCTTCATCAGCGTTGCCGAGAGTCACGATGATTGCCTTTGAAGCGGATATGTCGCTTGCCAAGGCACGCAATTTCATTACATAGCCTATTGTCACGTCATCTCTAGTTATTTTGAGAATCAGTTTTTCAAGCTTGGGGGCAGACCTTGTGGCGAATATCTCAACTTGGTGCTCAACTCCAGATGAACCCTTGATTGCGACGTTCTTTGTTACGTCGTAGCCAAGACTTGAAAAGAATCGACCAGCAGTTTCGAGGACTTGTCCAATTTCTACGCTCTGAGTCGACTCTTCCGACAGGTTCACGTCAGAGAGCACAAATTGCATCGTTAGCGCCGTGTCGGATAGGTTTCTCACTGAAGAAATCAGCGTCGAGATTCCTTCCGGCGTCAAGCTGTACACTCTCTTTCTGAGAGCAAGACTTGATTCCTTTTGCTGCCACACTCCTTCTATCAGATGAGATTTCTCTAATGAGCGAAGATGCGGATAGAGCGTCCCGTAACTAACGTTGATGGCAAATGACCTGAGAAGGTGCTTTCTCAGCTCGTAACCACTCTTTCGCCCGAACTTCAGGAGGTAGAGTATCTCTGTGTCAATCAGCTGTCTTGCAACAGTACTCGAGGGACGATCCATTCCCTTCTCTTCGAGTTTTGTTAGCGCAATCAAATCTCCAATCACCAGTTTTGATTCAAATAAGACGTCCTGGCGCCATAAATCATGGCGCAAGCTAATTGCCTCATATTCTCAATGGAGCGCCAAATCGTATTTAATCGATATGAGCGCGAGGTATTGAGGCGAGGATAGTACTAGAAAACCATGTGTTCAGAAAAAAGAGAAGACGCCAGAAAAATGGCGCGAAAAAATT
>JAKAPU010000278.1 GCA_021806865.1 archaeon | reverse complement strand
GCTCCACAGAAGCAGCATATAACAGAACAGTTGTCTTGCCTTCTTTTATTGCCCCATCAATCTCGCGCCAACTCATTTCCTCCATGAGAACAGTATCTTTCAAAAGCAATCACTTTGATTTCTGGTTAACAGTTTATATAAATTGCGATTTGATAATTCTTCGTGACATTAAGCTGCTAACTAAAGACGATTGGAACAGATGGCCCGAAGATTTATCAGAACGATTCAATCCAGTTACATGAACCATGCATGGCGTCGCATCGGAATTATTTGTTTCATAGAAAGATTTGTCCGTAGAGCTATGGAGTGATTGCCTGAATTGACAATGGAGATTAAGGTCGACCAGAACGTGGGAAGATTGTCAAGGCGCTTGGAAGTTACTGGACTCACGGTTGAATATGAAACTTCGAATGGCGCTGTACCTGCGCTTGAAGATGTTTCATTGAAAATTGAGCGCGACGAAATCGTAGGGATAGTCGGAGAATCAGGCTCTGGCAAATCCACCCTCGCACTGGCGATAATGCGAGCTCTGCCTGAAAATGCAAAGATCGTGAGAGGCAAGATTACCTTTGGAGATTTTAATGTGCTTTCAGTGTCTGAGAATGAACTATCGCGTAAAATCAGATGGAAAGAGATTGCCATCATTCCACAAGCTTCAATGAACATTTTTGACCCATTGTTCACGGTAAAGGAGCAAATCGTAGAGACAATTCGCGTTCACTCGTCAGGCATACCCAAAGAGTCTGTAATCAAGCAAGCTGAACAGCTAATGGAACTCGTTGGAATCGAAACCAAACGCTCGAACTCTTATCCGCATCAGCTGAGCGGCGGCATGAAACAGCGTGCTGCCATTGCCCTCGCACTGGCTCTTTCTCCGGCGCTTCTGATTGCTGACGAGCCAACCACTGCACTTGATGTTATCGTTCAAGCCCAAGTTATGTCTCTTTTAATGAAAATCAGGGAGAAATTCGGAATGTCCTTAATCCTGATTTCGCACGATATAGCGCTAGTAGCTCAATACTGCGAAAGAATAGTAATAGTTTACAGTGGAAAGATTGTGGAGGAAGCCAGTACTGCTGATTTGTTTCAAAGACCACTGCATCCGTATACTTCGGGTCTACTGCAATCAGTCCCCAACTTGTTTGCAAAAAGGAGTGTCTTAAAATCAATACCAATCTCTGCCGTAGGATCATCGCGTAAAGAGAAGCAATGTAACTTTGCATCCAGATGTTCGTATGCGGTTAAGAGATGTCAAATTGAAGAACCGCTTCTTCTCGAGGTTAGTCCGAATCATTATTCTGCCTGTTTCGAATGGAAAAGACTAGCGGCGGACAAGAATGAATAGAATAATTGTTTCTGCGAAGCATCTCAAGAAATATTATGAGGCGAGATCTCATCTCAGATCTGCCTTTAGCAGGTCAAAGGCAAACTCTAATCTTGTAAAGGCTGTAGACGACGTTTCTTTCGATATCTACGAGGGTGAGATTTTTAGTTTGGTGGGAGAATCTGGTTCAGGCAAGACGACCACGGCTCAGCTGATCGTCAGAGCAATCGAACCAACAGCTGGATCGATTTGGTTCAATGACAAAGACCTGGCAAAATTAAGTGGAGACAACCTCCGCAAATTGCGCCAGAAACTCCAAATGATATACCAAGACCCATTCGACTCGATAGACCCTAGGTTCAGAGTATTCGATGTTGTTTGTGAAGGCGTGCTCGCTCATTCTCTTGCGACTTCTGAACAAGAGCTAAATCAGATGGCGAAAGAGAGCTTAGAGAAAGTGGGACTTACACCCCCGGAGGAGTTCATGAACAGGTTTCCGCATCAGTTGTCTGGGGGTCAAAGGCAGAGAGTTGCTTTCGCCAGGGCCGCAATCTTGCACCCAGAACTGGTTGTCGCCGACGAGCCTGTTTCCATGCTGGATGTTTCGATAAAGGCGGAGGTTCTTAACAGCATGCTAAAGTTAAGAACTGAAGACGGCATCTCATTTATGTTTGTTACCCACGACCTCGCATGGGCTAGACATGTTGCGGATAGAATCGCTGTAATGTACCTGGGTAAAATGGTGGAAATTGCAAGTGCTGATGAAATAGTACGAAACACATTACACCCATACACGCAAGCCTTGATAGCAGCAACCCCAATACCAGATCCAACGGCGGGTCGACCGAAGGTTATGGCGCAAGGTGAGATTCCGAGCGCGGTGGATGTCCCGACGGGCTGTAGTTTTCACCCTAGGTGTCCATATGCACTCGACAGATGCAAACGTGAGACGCCTGCTCTGTTAGAGACTGGGCACGATCACTGGGTTTCGTGCCATCTAGTAAACAAGTAATCATTTATTTTACGATCTTTGGATTGAAAACCTCGTCAAGAGCATGTCCAATGAAGATGAATGATACAGAGACAAGAGCTATTGCAAGTCCGGGTGGCAAGAACCACCACCACACGAAACCATACGTAGGTACTGTGGCGACTGATTGCGCTTCGCCAAGCATTCTTCCCCAAGAGATGACATTGGGATCGTAGAAACCAAGAAAACTCAACGCAGCCTCTAATAAAATAGCAGTTGGCACAGCTTCTGCCAACAACGCATAGATCAACCCAACTACATTAGGCATTATGTGTCTCCTGATTATGGTCCTTGGTTTAACTCCCAGAGTTCGAGCCACATTAACAAAAGTTCGCTCCTTGATGGAAAGCACTTGAGACCGAATTACCCTGGCATACACCTCCCACCCGAGAAATCCAATAAGGAGAACTATCAGTTCCTCTGTGTCGATTTTTAAACCAGAGATATCGATTACAAGTATCAACACAAGCAGAAGAGGAAGTAGTGGAATGGTAAGCAGAAGGTCATTTAAGCGCATCAGTGTTTGGTCAACCCATCCTCCGTAGAAACCAGACACTACTCCGATCATCGATGCTAAAACAATTACAATAGCGGCCGCGAAGAGACCGACGGCCAAAGATATTCTGGCGCCATAAACGAATTGCGACCAAACACTTCGACCAAGATCG
>JAKAPU010000055.1 GCA_021806865.1 archaeon | reverse complement strand
GGTAATCGCCCAGACCCTCCTCATGAGTTCCGCCTTCATGTTCGCAAAGGGATTTCAGTCCATATACCAAATATATCGAAACCAGAATGTGAGATCAGAAATTTACGCAACGCTCGGCGAATCGGAAGAAGACTCTGGCGTCGACAGAAAGGAATGGAACAGCAAGTTTCGCTGACCGCAACTCTGAAAGAGCGCCAATTAATTGAATCGTGCAAATTGTCCGAGCACGCACTTTCCTACGATGAATTCCTACGAGTTGACTTGAGAGTAGGAAGGATAGTAAGCGTATCCGAGTTTCCAGAAGCCAGAAAACCCGCCTACAAGTTGAGAGTGGATTTTGGAAGCGAAATCGGAACCAGGTGGACTAGCGCACAGATCACGAAGCGATATACGAAGGAAGCTCTTAAGGACAAGAAGGTCGTAGCCGTCGTGAATTTTCCTCCAAAGCGAATAGCAGGTTTCGTTTCCGAAGTCCTTGTTCTCGGCGTCGATGACGGAAATGGAGGAGTCATACTCCTCGAGCCGGAAAGCGATGAAGCGCCTCTCGGAGCAAGAGTGTACTAGCCGCTTGGATCAGTTTTCGAGTTTGTGGTAGTAGCTGAGGATCGCCTGATCCCTCGTTAAGGGGTGCGATATATGTCTAGTATCTCGGTAGAGAAGGATCTACTTCGGTTGACCAAGCTTCGACGCCGCCCTCAAGGTTCCTGACTTTCTTGTAGCCTATGCCCCTTAGGAAGTCGGTGGCTCTCGCGCTTCGCATTCCCGTATGGCAGTACGCGACTATCTCATCAGCTGAATCGAGCTCGCTCACGCGGTTTGGAAGCTCACTCAGCGGAATCAGCTTGGCTCCGCCGATGTGTACGATTTCAAATTCGTGGGGCTCTCTCACGTCGAGCAGCATTATCTTCTTACCTTCACTCAGTTCTGCGCTGAGCTCCTTAGGCATGACGGATGCAACGTCGGGCTTTGCCTCAACTCCGCAGAAGGCTTGGTAGTCGATGAGTTTCGTGATCTCTGGGTGGTCAGAACAGACAACGCAGTTGGGATTTTTCTTTATCTTTAGCTCTTCAAACGTCATTGAAAGTGCATCATAGAGTAGCAATCTTCCGATGAGTGGTTCGCCGGTTCCTAGAATCAGTTTGATTGCCTCTGTCGCCTGGATCAGTCCAACAAGACCCGGAAGTACTCCCAGCACTCCGCCTTCCGCGCAGGAGGGAACAAGACCGGGCGGTGGTGGCTTTGGATATAGACACCTGTAGCACGGACCTTTCTTTGGATCAAACACGGAGGCCTGCCCTTCGAAACGGAAGATGCTTGCGTAGACGTTTGGCTTTCCCAGCATCACACAGGCGTCGTTTGTGAGATACCTCGTCGGAAAGTTGTCCGTACCGTCGACTATGACGTCGTACCCTTTGAAAATTTCCAGCGCATTCTCAGATGAGAGCGGCTCTTCGTATGTCTTGACTATTGTGTTGGGATTTGCCTCAAGCAATCTTCGTTTGGCCGTCTCTACCTTTGATTTTCCGACATCCTTGTCTGTGTAGAGAATCTGCCTGTGTAGGTTTGTCTCATCTACCACATCGAAATCTATCAATCCAATCGTCCCGACGCCCGCGGCTGCAAGGTACAACGAGGAGGGAGCTCCCAGTCCGCCTGTTCCGATCACAAGTACTTTGGCGGCCTTGAGCTTTCTCTGTCCTTCCATCCCCACTTCGGGAATAATCAAGTGTCTCCCATAGCGCCTGTACTCCTTCGGGCTGATCATTACCTTCCTTTCTTCGAAATTCGGCACACTTGTTCTTCGCTCCGTCACCTGAGAGCCGCCCGCGATAGCAGGGACTATCCTCAGAGTGTCAGAGTCACTAACCTTTGTTTGCTGACCGTTGAGGTGCCTGATGTCCTCGCTGTTCAGGAAAATGTTCACAAAGTTCCTCAAGTTCCCCTCCTCGTCGACGATGTGCTTTGCCAGCCTCTGGTTTTCCTTCAGTATGCCAGCGAGAGCTTCAGCAACGGTGCTAGCCTTGACATTGATCTGAGTCTTCGAACCTTCTGTGTACTGCTTTAGAGCAGTCGGAATTAATACTTTGACCATTTCTCTCACCATTATTCAGAACGTGAATTTCGTTCGTTAACCGGCGTTTCGCCAGTAACCGTAAGGACTTCCTGCAGGAAATCGCTTCTGTCTTCCTTCAGAACCCAGCTTCGAGTGCTAATAGGCTTTTTCTCTCGAACCTCGACCACGAGATATGAGAGGGTGGGCCAAGCGTGGTTTTGATCAAACAAAGAAGGCTTTGAAGGAGCGTTCGGGTGCGAGTGGTAAATCCCGACTATTTCCTTTCCCTGCTCTGAGGCCTCGTTTTCAATTTCCATAAACTCCTTTGGGTCAATGGTGTACCTGTGGTATCTCTCCTCTGTGGCGTATGTGTTTGCCATTCTCCTCAACTGCTCGACCCTTTTCACCTTCGAATCTTCCTCAAAAGTGCCAAGCATCAACCCGCAGCACTCCTCTGGAAATGCGGAAACTGCATGCGCGTTAATCTGATCAAGCGACTTCTGATCGATGATCAGACTTGTTCCAGCGTTCAAGACTTGCTTTGCTTGCTCTTGCATTTTCAAGACTCCAGATATTTCTCGGACAGGTATCTGCTACCCTGATCGGCAAGTATTGCAACTACGCAGTTATCATCACGAGTGTATTTCTTCGCAGCAAATACAGTTGCCCCTGATGAGGTACCAACAAACACTCCCTGCTCCCTTGCAAGAGTCAGCACCATCTTCTGCGCAGCCTCGGTCTGGATGAATACAGTTTCATCAGGGAATCTTTCATCAAAGATCTTTGGTTTGATCGAGGATTCTATGTGCTTCAATCCTTCCAGACCGTGGAATGGTCCGTCAGGTTCAACCGCGATGATCTTGATGTTTGGGTTAAGTTCTTTCAACCGCCTTCCGGTGCCCATTATCGTACCACCCGTCCCAACGCCTGCTACAAAGTGAGTAATCTTGCCTTCTGTCTGCCGCCATATTTCCTCTGCAGTGCCGTAGTAGTGAGCCTGCCAGTTTGCATCGTTGCTGTACTGGTCGACGTAGAGATACTTCGACGTATCTTTGCTTGCCATCTCTCGCGCCATTCTAATTGCGCCATCGGAACCTTCCAACGGATCGGAGAAGATCACGTTTGCTCCGTAGAGTCTGAGAAGTCTCTGCCTCTCAACGCTCGCACTCTTTGGAAGAACGATGCTTACTTTCAGCCCTAAAGAAGCCCCGAATGCCGCGAGTGAAATTCCAGTGTTCCCTGAGCTCGAATCCAGAATCTCTTTCCCTTCTAGCTTATCTGCTTGGTCGATGACTGCGTGTAGGATTCCAGCAGCTGCCCTGTCCTTCACAGATCCTGTAGGGTTGAGAAACTCTGCCTTGCCGTAGAGCGTCCCTGTCGGTACTATACGCTCCAATTTGATCAGTGGGGTGTTACCTACGTTGAAAGGCAATTTTCGAATATCCCTTAATTCAAAGGCGATAGCATTCATAGCATTTGCAGCCCTCCGTAACTTGTGAGGCGGTAGAAATCTGGAAAATCATTCGTAATCAACTCCAACTGGGCTGTGCGGGAACAATCCCGAACTATGCGAAATATGCTCAAAAGCATTATGGTGTGCGCAAGACCATGCAGATCTTGCGTCATTTTTGACTAAGAAGATTGGTGCTTGTTTCATTTGCCTAGGCCGGTATGTTCGCAACAGTGCTGTAGGAAATCAATCAGGATCAGAAAGTGTCAGTTGGCTACAATATGCGGAGTTCGTTTCCAAGACGTGAAACATAACAATCTGAACTTCGACTTCGTTGGACATTTGACAAGACCGTGCTAACAGACGCAGCAACATAGCAAGTAGTGCTACTATTGGCCCCCAAGCTGCTTTTCCGTAATTTTCTCCCGTTGTTTCGTGTTTAGTCCTAATGCTCTTCTCCCCAGATGCATTGCTCAAGCGTTTCGCCTACAGAGATGGCTTGTTCACGATGCGATTGGAGTTCACCTACAATCTCTTTGTTTTTGTGCATATTGACTATGACCAATCGATCTGCGTAAGATCTGGTTATTCTTTAGGAGAAACACAAGAGTTATGCTCTGCTGGACAATCTCCGGTGAAGAAGTGTTGGAGAAATATTCTGTGAAACCTTGCGCGAATCGAAGGGCGTCTGCTCACAAAGGAATTGATTCAATCTCATGCGTGATCAGCTCTTTAAAGATCAAAAAGCAGCGAAATGCCTAGCCGATGTCAAGTCGCTGGAATCAGACTGCTCGTATTAAGATATTGTCAGCAGCACTGCACCACCAATTGGAGGAATCACCCGCATGAGCACCATGTGCTGAAAGCGTGTTGCGGCTGAGAGACTAGCAAGATCGAAGACCACCCGTTTGCAAGATTAAATACTGAACGTCAATCTCTGCGACTGGTTACGGTTGGATTACACAAAGTTTAGGGTCGAGGTTACTGGAGAACCCAGTTTCGCAAGATTCTTTTCTTCGCTGACCTCGGACAGCGAGGTAAGGAAGAAACTTGACAAGATGCTCGAGAGATTAAAGGTTCACCCAGACGCTGGAGACCAGATTCAAAGAAATCTATGGCCCGAGGATTACAAGAAAGCTGGCTTCCGAAACGTTTTCCGTTACGCTGTAGACGATTCGAAGAGAGTGACGTACACCATTAGGATGCCCGGCAAATTCAAACTCGAAGTCGCAATAATCGAATTTTTCGAAACGCACAAGAAATATGAGAGGAGATTTCACTACTAGCGCAATTTCACTGTTTTCTTGAAGAAGGCCTCAAGCTTGGCGTTATCGACCGCGACCCAAACTATTTTGTCATTCTTGTCGTAGATAATCTTGTTCGATGCTTCAAGATATTCCAAAATCTCCTTGAATGTCGGATACATTATTTTTCTTGGCAGTTTTCTCCACAACTCTGTCTTGCCCAGTAGTTCGTCACTCTCTTTGATAGCGCGTTCCACCATCGCAATAGTGCTTAGCCTAGGGTCATGAGGCTTGTAGGACGTCTGTATGGTTCTCATTTGTATTTCTCTGGTTCAAAAGTCAATTATATTAGCATATATAGCTAGCGTATTACCATTCGGTATTTGTGCAATCGTTTTGATGAAAGCTAAGGGTTAGAGACAGAGATGATTAATTTGATTCATAATTGTCAAAGGATAAAAATCTAAAGCCACACCAAATTACCACTATGGCAGTGTTCAAGGTATCTGAAATCTCACATTCCCTAACTCAAACACGCGATGGGTCACTTTTATCCTACTCAATCCAATTTCTTACTGAGCTGTTGGATGCCTACAGGCTTCATGACAAAGTGCGCTGATTGCTGTTGTCTACCATCAGAATGTAAGAACAGTCCTTCAGCAAAGGATTGTCCGAACTGCACTTGGGAAGAGTGCTGCTGTTGGGATTCAATTCATGAAATCCGAGAAAATGCGTAAGGTTCGATCAAAAAACGTGAAAGGGCCTTCGATCCTGCTCGGATCGATAAACCCTTAGTCTGTGAACGCTTAGGAGTCGCTACGCTCTAATCCTGAAAACCGATGTCCCGCAGTAAATGGGACATCAACGCAAGGTTTGAACTTTCCTACTTTATGTTGGCTCTTGTTGCAGCCCTCACTATCAGGAAGATTACTAGGGCAACGATAACGAAAGTCAGCAGGTTGTTGGTAAAGTCTCCAACGCCGAACGGGCCGAGCATTATCGTGTTTACGTTTGTTCCGGGCGGAAGTACGAAAGCTACTATTGGAAGCACTAGGTCCGTGACGAGTGCCTTGACTAGGTTTCCAAGATACAGACCCATTATGAAACCCACTGCCAACCCGAGCACCTTGTACTGTTCGAGGAAAGCCTTGAACTCGTTCCACATGCCCTTTGGTGCAGCAGCTGCGGGTGGAGGTGTAAGAAGTTTCTTTATCTCACGAAGCTCAGATACTATCTCATCGTTTGAAGACATGAGTTGATCTAGATGTTTACTCTGTATTAAACCATCTTAGGCCAAATAATTAGCAGCTGCATTACTCAATGCACAGTAACGGACTAATGGGGTATGAGTGTTGTGACTACTCTGGACTGGGCTACGACCAAATCTCGGGTCGCTTGTCGAATTAATAGAAAATGCATTTGTTCTGTTATCTTTGGGAATGCTACTGAAGTTTGATTCTTCCTCGTTACAGTTGAGTTTCATCAATGGGTTCTTTCAAGTCTTCGGGACATGAGGCAAATCTGAGCCAGAATTTCTACTTGTCAACTTTCGGGACACGGAGGAAATAAAGGATGGTTTGATCTTATAGTCGTAAGAATGTCTATTCCTCGAACTCGAATTTCCACTTCATTAGATCGAAAAGGAGATCGTCGAAAGGTCTAACTTGTTTACAATATCTTCCCATTTTTCGACCTTCGTCGAATATTGCGCTTCCTTGTCTCTTGTAACCGGCCTGTTTTGATTTCTGGAAGATATCATAGAATGAAGCAATGTCTTTAGTGCGATCATTCTCCTTTTTCTCATACCGTTTCATCATATACACCCCGTCCATGTAGCTTTCAAGCACACGGCGCACCTTGTTTCCCATATCACAAGTTTTCAATTCATCAAATTTGTCTTCAGTAGCTAACACAAATTTCGAGCCATGATCTCTCAAAGCTAATGCCCAGAATGTCGATTGTGTTTCCCTAGCATGGAAAGAGACTTTACAGCTAATAGTCGCTAGGTGAAAACGCTTCTTGACATTTCCATCATGATCTTTCTGTACGTAATAAACAATGACATCTGTGTCAGGCAATATCATTTCGTAAGCTTGTTTGCATGGAGACCGAAGGGGGAGCTTTGCAAACTCAAGCACTTCGTTTAGTCCTCTATCTCTCTTTGCTGAAGCCTTCAAGTCCTTCAGACTTGTCGCATAGATATTCTCAGTATTCAGAAGGTCTGTTATAATATAGGCTACGTTCTTTTCAAATTTCGTACCAGTTGAAATGCGAAGCGATTGAGCCTCTTTATCAGAAATCGGTAAAGTCAACGTAGCAATTGCCCGATTTCTCAAGCTATTTCTATCTTCTTTTGTTCAACGACTTCATCCAGTCTTTTTTGTGCTATTTGGCAGTATTGCTTTGATATGTCAATGGAAATGTATTTTCGACCAGTTTTCAGAGCAACCAATGCTACTGTGCCCGTTCCCCCAAACATATCGAGACAAACATTTCCCTTGTATGTATAGAATTTTATCAGTCGATAAATCAATTCCTCAGGGAAAGGAGCCGGATGTCCGTTTCTTTTTGTTTCAGGTGAGATTCTCCAGAAGCCATCTGAGAATTTTTGAAATTCCTCAGATGTTATATCGATATCAGCCTTGACCCCCTCAAGTTTTGGGGTATTCTTATGAAAGACATACACATACTCCCATGATGGAACAATATGAGGATTAGAAGGACTAGCGAAGCTCCCCCATGCTGTGTTCTTTCCCATGTTTTGTTTGTACCAGAGTATCTCAGTTCTGAGAGTAAAACCAATGCTCTTTACATCCGCAACTAAATCATGGTGCACCTCCCTAAAATCAGCTATTCCAGTGGGAGCGATGTTCAAAGCAAAACGACCTCCGTTAACGAGAACTCTGAAAGTCTCTTTCCAAATTTTCTTTAGCGAATCTCGATAATCGCTATATTCTTGTTCATCCACATATAGATCGTAAGGTAAGCCTAAATTATAGGGCGGAGAGGTTATCGCCATATGAATAGAATTTTCTGGCAACCCGCTTAGGACATTGAAAGCATCATCATTGATTATCTGATTAATCGGGAGCTTTGAATAATCAGCTTTGGTAGGCACACTAGGAGGGTGATATCCATTGAGTTTTGCAAGTCTTGTTCTAAGACTCTTAATTTCAGTGAGAATTTTTTGCCTTTGAATCTCACTAAGCTTTTCGCTTGCTTCCTGACTACCTTCTTTTCCAAGATAAGTTTCATGGCGTTCTTTATCTCTATAATATAGGTAAAGATTCTCCTTTACTCTCCGCTTGATAACGCCCATGCCATGACCCCTATCTCAAGGGTGTTATAAGTGTTATAACCATATCGGGTGATAAATGTAGAAAATAGGGTTTTGGTACTGAAGTCTCATATCAGACAATCCACAACTGGATTTCAAAATACAACTCGCTCAATCCTGGTGAAGATATATAGAACCGAGGCAAGAATTCACACAAATGTTGAAAGAAGAAAAGGAAGGAGAGACTCTTTACGCGCGAAACATCGGCATATCAACTCTGAGCGGAGAGAGCGTCTATGAATTGTTCGTTCTTGGCAAGACTCGAAGAGGTGCTCTAAAAGAGATTACTTCAGCTATAGAGCTGCATCAGATAGACATCACTTCAAACTTTAGGTACCAGGTGTATCCGTCGGGCGAGTTCGTCGTTGTCGGGTTCCTTGAATTTAGAGACACTTCTGCACCCCCGGATCTGCTGGTCTCGGAGATCAGGCGACTGCCCTTTGTCACACGTGCAGAAATTGCGAGGCCGCACCAGTCGATATTCGAGCGATACCTGTTTCCAGTGACGATCATGGATAAGCATCGAGTGATTGTTTTCCGGATCGAACCGCTTCTTCAAATTGAAAAACGCTTGGAAGAGTTCCTAGGTACTGCAGGCTCTACAATCATGTTTGAAATGGGGAGGAGCTATGGATTGGCAATCGTCAAGACTTACAGGAAAGACATGCCATTGATCGAAGGGGACGTGCTCATGAAACGGATACTGTCCGGTGCGCGTGTGACCGGATGGGGCCTGTTTGAATTCACTGCATTCGAAAACGACCGAATTGATGCTTCCATATTTGAGCCTCCTACGGCGGTAGACCCCAGCGTCGGAAAGAGCTGGTTCACCTATGGACTCGTGGCCGGATTGATAGAAGGCACGTATGGCGTGAAGGTGGGCGTCGTGGCCGATTCTTATGACGCTGAATCAAGGACGCTAAGACTCAAACTGTCGAGAATCGGACGCTAGATCAAACCAACCATTATGGCTCGGGACCACTGAGTCGATTAGTGACCTGAACAATACAGTTGGGGAAATTCAAGAGGATCACTCACAAATCTTCTTGGCACGAAAATTCTTCAAGAAACGCGTGCCCAAAACACCCAACATATCCACTCAGATCCAGCTTTAACTCAAGCAGAGTCCTGATAGATCACCTAGGCGTACATGGTTTGTCTGTTTGAAAGAAAGAGTTTTGAAAAGAAAGAAATGCCCTCTCTCTTGTAGACTCGCCTGACAAGATCTCTCTCAGTTATGATGCCCAACAGACCTCTGCTGTCTGCTACTGCGAATCCTCCCGTCCCAATCTCTCTAATCAAGTAGGCTGCAGTCCCGCAATCCTCGTTAGGATCGATCACCGGCATTGGTGACATTGTGATCGATCTGACGGGCTGCTTTAGAGCAAAGTCGATTCCCGCCGCAGTTCCCTTGAAAGCAAGACAGCTCTCGATGAGGCGGAGTATCATCTTGTTGGTCAGCATACCCTTTATTCGATCATTCCTCGAGTCCATGACCGGAAGTCTTCTTATCCCCTTTCTTGACATCAAATGAATAGCCAAATCGACAGGGTCATCTTCCTTCACTACTGCCACCTCGTTAGTCATGTAGTTCTTGATCAGGATTCCAAACGGAGCAAATGTTGCCATCATCGAGATCAAGTCTCTGAGTGTAATTATTCCCAAGAGCTCGGCGATGCGCAATGACGATACTCGACTCTCAGCTTGCTCTTCGGTAACTATAGGAAGGGCCCCGACGTTTCCTTTGCTCATTAGGGCGATGGTATCAAGAATGGTTTGGTTTCGTGCAATAGTCAACGGTCTGTCGCTCATAATGGTCGATACGCCGCTGTTCAGAATCTTCTCAATCTGAACCGAGTACGGCGATTGAACCGCAATTTGCGAAAATAGGTTGATCAGGTCTTGGGCAGAAACCATTCCCAGGACTTCTCTTGATTTGTCGCGTTTGATCACTGGCAGGTGCCTGAAGCCTTTGTGCGCGACCATCGTCAACGTGGTTCGGATTGGCTCGTCCGGATCCACGACGCTTGTGTGGCGGGAGAAGATATTCCAGCAGTTCGCGAGCTCCAGCTCTGCCATTGGCTGGGTCGCTCCCATTTTGTCGTGAAATCTTGGTTTGCCGCCCATTTCACATTGCTTCGGCTGTCTAGAAACCACCAGGTGTCTTGAAGAATAGGAAGATACAGGAAAGGGTCACAAATAAAGTAGCTTGTTCTCATCGCAAGGACATGGAGCCGCGGTGAATATTACCTACGTTTGCGGCAGTCCAAACTTACTTCTTGTTGGACTCGCACCTTGGAGTGCATGTGGTGATTCTTGAGGAACCGATCTGGTAAAGACGCTTTGGGTCCGTACAGTCGGCCGCTTGAACGCCAATACAGAGAAGTGCATGCAGTCAAAGATACGCCTAATGTTTTTCGGGATTTTTCGACGTTACGAAGACAAGATTTTCGCTATGAAATGACGCGCTGTAATCGATCGGATCACCCTTGACATTCCCCAAAGATAGACAGATGATCGGAAACTACGTCGCAATACTTCTCAGACGGATGGTTATCAGGTCGGTTTGAACTGTGAGAGCTAAGCTTGAAAAGTGGATATCTCACTTGTACCTAGCGTAGTTACCACGGTGAATTGATACGAGTCTCCCACAACAGGAATGAAAAAGATTGGAATCTTCTCAAAAGATCCAGGCTGAATCGTCACCATTGGATTTAGAGCAAAGGCGCCAACCAGCGTGCTGGAGGTCAGATTTTGAACGTAAACTGCGGCAACTGTTATAGGCAAGGATCCGCCGTTTTGGACGTATAGATCGACACCCGCTTGAGCGCCTAGGCTAAACGACTTAACAGTCGCGGCCGGCATTACTCCGTTCGGCGGATAAGCTCGAACTAAGATCATCGTCCAGTATTCTGTTGAAGAGGCTCCGTCTGTTGTTACTCCGATGCCTCCTCCAGAGTATCCCATCCCTGATACTGGACCTGCTTCGAGCGTTCCGAAGTTGCTCAAACTGAAAGCAGAGGACTTGTAAAGAGATAGCTGGTCAGCGCTATTCACGGCGGTCAACTGATACCATTTGTCCACAGACGATCCTGAAGAAGACTGGGCCAAGATGTTGGTTGAACTGCCGCCGCTGGGGTAGTTCCCTATCAGATCGGAACTCCCGGATCTTGCGTCCAGCCTGAAGACGTAGAATTGACCTGTTGAAATCGACTGTACGTTCGTCATCAAGTCCGTGAGTGGAGAGGAACCGCTCAAGTAGACGGACATCTGGGCGATGTATGAAGAAGGCAATTGTGATGTTGTTTCTCCATTCGAGGTCCAAGTGCTTGCGCTCGCGCTCCCTCCGTTTACCGACCCCGTAATGGCGTGCAAAAGAGGCGACGGGGCGCTGGAAGTCAAGAGAGGGCCTGTTCCCCCCGTTCCAGTCTGCGCGAGAGCTAACAGATTGGTGCCATTGTCGTAGATTGGAAAAACATAGGCGCCATTGTCGTACTGGCCATAAGTTGCACTTAGCTGAGGCGATTCCCCGGCCACGATTCCATCGAAAGTCGTTGAAGTGGGTTCGAAGACCATGTACAAGTTAACGTTTGAAGAGGCAGGGATTCCATTCGGCAAGGCTATCCAGAACTGGGCGCTGGTCGCCGAGTTTGCCGGATAGCTCGAAGCCGATTCCAGCCAAGAGTCCAGCGGGCCTGAAAACGTGCCGCCAGAAAGAGTTGAGAAAAAGCGAATGTTTCCCAGATCGCTTCTCTCGGATGTCGTGTACACTGAGGGGTTGATGGTGACAAGTTGTTGGAACGGCGAAGGAGTCGGAAGAGGTTGAGAGTTTGCAACTTCAATCAGGGCATACGGAGGCAATCCCGAGGTGGCATTGAAAGTGGCAAGAGCCACATTGAATTGTTGAGAGATGGCCTCTCCTTGATTTGTGAAAAGATTGGACATTTTGTCGCTGAAGCTTCCCAGCCCGTTCGATGTGTAGGCATACACAGATGCGCTTATGCTCACTACCAAGAGCAACATCAAGAGCGCGGCGATAATTTCGCTTATCGCGCTTGACCTTCGTTCCCGAAATCGCAGAGCAAGATGCGTTGACATGCGACGCGCCTAAGCTGGAGCAGTGAGGTAGAAAGCCGCAATCAGGCCTTGGTCTGTCGTGACTGTTATGGAAAAACTATCACTGGGAATCCAATTGAATGATTCGGGTACCGTGAGAGTCTGTCCCGGAGCCATCCAGTAGTCGAAGCTTCCCGAGACCCCGGAAGCGGAGGAATTCGTGTCAAAGTGGTAAAGCACGTTTGCTGTTGTATCATAGATGTACAAACTGATCAGGTGTATCGGGAACGGGCTCGAGTTCGTTATCGATACCACGCTTGATGCGAAGAAGCGCAGGTTGAATGGACTCGAACTGCCGCTCATCCAAACCACTCCTGGCGCAGAATAAGCTGAAGTCACCCCAGTTATTGAGTTCTCAGAAGTTGAGATTGTTTGGGTGGCGCCGAAAGACTGCCCCAAGTTATCTGAAAAGATGAAATAGAGGTTCGACCCGGTTCCGAAGAAAACGTCAAGCGTCTTCGAACACACGCTGATGGAAACCTGCCAGCTTGAAGAGGCTGCTTGGAGAACTGATTCTGGGCTAGTCGAACTCTGTCCTGCGGTGTAGCTGAAGTAATCGACCGTCCCGCTGGAGGATCCACTGGTCGAGGAAGCTAGTCCGGCAAAGTAGATGTTGTTTCCGACTGCCACAGCAGAGCTGTCCAGCATTGCATAGTACGATGGAGGACTGACTGCCAAGCTCCACGTGGTCGGGTTTGAGATCGTCGTGTTGGTTATGGAGAGCGTGCCGGTCGTGGCTCCCGAACCATACATCATCGCCACGCCGCTGCTCGTGGGAACAAGAATCGGAGCGACGTCAGTCGGCAGTCCCGATAGGTAATCCACCCTCGTCCAGGTTCCTCTGTTCGTGTTTCCCGGACCCAAGTGTTCCCAGACTTCGATGTATTCAGTTGGGCCCCCTGACTGCGTGTTTAGAGCAACCCACGTATTTCCCGAGACGTCAGTTACTATGGAGCAGAAGCCGTCCGAAGGGACTACCGAGTTTGTTGTGGAGTGTGAAGCAAAGCCGTACGGAAACGATATTATTCCATTGGGATACATGATTCCGTATCTCCAGTCAAATTGAGACCCGCTCGCGATCACGATGTCCACGTAGGTTCCGTTCTGGTAGACGCTGAAATCGAAGCCGTACTGCGTGTTTGCCATTGTTGAAATCGAAACTGGTGAGGACCAAGTCGCTCCATCTGGAGAGCTTTGGTACATCAGTCCTTGTCCTCCGCCCCTTGCGCCATAACTGTAAAAAACCCACCACAGGCCTTGCGAGTAGAGCAATTTGCGCTCCTGGGAATACGATGTCGAAGTCTGAGCGACAGTGGTCGCAACTGTGCCCACCCCACCCGAGGATCCGAAGCTGAAGCTCGGTATGGAGAACTTCGTCTCTCCCTGCTGGATCTGTTGCTGGTTGACATGTTTCAAAGTGCTCGCATAGTTGCTGAACGAGTCGAACATGACCAAGAAGAATGACATTGCAACGAAGATTATCAGGACGAAGAACAGAGTGCCTATGACTTCACTGAGTCCTCTCTTCCTCGATCTAGGCGATCGCATTGATGCTCACCTTGCTGCCATCTTGGGCAACTATCACGAATGTGTAAGGAATCAAAGAAGAATATTGGTAGCTCACAGAGATCACAATAAATGATCCCTGAGAAAGCGATCTCGGCGGAGAAAACGTTACGAAGGTGATCTCGGAATTGTTGTTGGCATAGAGGAGATAGACGGTCGCAACAAGTATCTGAGTCGAGCCGTCGTTCCGCAAGTAGAGGTTTGCGACGTTAGAAGTAAACTGCACTTGTTCTACTACCATGTTGTCTGACAGCGACTGCCCTGAGTTGGAGAGAACATTGGTAAAGTTGGAACTCTGTATGCCCAGGCTGTTGGTGGTGAATGCAAGAACAATCGCCGCAATCGCCACTGTCGTGACGATGAGCAACAGCGCTCCAATGATTTCCGAGATACCCCTTCTGCCTCTGTTCAATCCAGAAAGTTTCGAAAGCGTCAAGCAGTAATTTCTCAACTCGGAATGCATTCTCATGATCAGATGTGTGATGGTCCGTACTGCGTTCT
>JAKAPU010000277.1 GCA_021806865.1 archaeon | reverse complement strand
GACGACCAGATCAACTTCTTTGAAAGGTTCGTAACTTTCTGTTGGATGTATCCTCGAGTAGATCTCTTTGGCACGCGCTTCGTCATACGTAGGCTTCAGTTTTGCCCTAATGATGTTGGCCTGCTCCTGAGTGAGCTCTACACCGTCTTGTTCCTTTATACGTTGAATCTCCTTATCAGCCTTCGATTTATGGAAGGCAACAAGATCATCAAGACTCTTTTTTGCACTTGCCATGCCTCGGTCCAAGAATTCCTTGGAGACATCCTTCAGGAACACCTCGTATCCATTCAATGCCATGATCTGGGCTATCTGGTTGCCCATAGCTCCTGCTCCTACCACGCCAACCTTTCTTACATACAATCTATGGTTCACTCCAAGTAGTCATGCGCTTACCTCTTTCGTTCTCAGATCTTCTCGAAAACCGTTCCAGGAAGATACGATTTTTTGAAACGAACTCTTTGCCCAACCGGTAGATCTGAGGGTTTAGATATGAATGGAATCCAACCGGTAATCTTCGGCCCGTCATCCAGCTCAATGATAGCCCAGGCATAGGGCACTTCGTTCATGAACGCTTCAGGAGCGACGAGTTGGATAGTGTACGTCAAGACTCTGCCTTCTTTTGCGAATTCCACCTTCTCCAAGTCAGGTGAATGGCAGACAGGACAAAACTCGATAATATCGATCTGTTTATGGCCGCACTTTTTGCAGACGTAGCCCTCGATCTTCCCCTCTCGAACACCCTCCTGGAATTCCCTTATCGTGAGAGAGGTCTTGCCCTGAGTCTGTGCCTGATCTGTCAATTCGATATGCTCACCCGGATCTCACTGAAGTTCAAAAATGTGAACTGCACAACTGCCACCCGTTGCGCCGACGTTGTGAGTTAGTGCAACTCTTGCATCCTTCACCTGTCGTCCGCCGGCGTGGTTGTGCAACTGTTCATAAACTTCTACTACTTGCCCGACACCAGTCGCTCCAACCGGATGCCCTTTTGCTTTCAATCCGCCAGACGGGTTCACAGGTAGCTCGCCCTTAATAGAAGTGTATCCTTCCTGAGTCATCTTGGCAGCTTGCCCCCTAGCCACTAATCCAAGGTCCTCTTCTGCAACTAGCTCGGCCACGGTAAAGCAATCGTGTACTTCGGCAAAGTCGATGTCTTTTGTTCCCAGATTCGCTCTCTTGAAGGCTTCGCGCCCAGCAAGAACCGCAGAGTTCAAAGTGGTAAGATCTTGCCTTTGATGAAGAGCCCCAGTTCCACCGGCTCGACCAGAACCCTTTGTCAAAATTTGGTCGGAAGTGGTCTTGCCAATTTTTTTCAAGAAATCCTCACTGCATAGAATTGCTGCAGCAGCACCATCAGAAAATGGACACGCGTCATAGAGTTTCAAAGGACTCGCTACTACTGGAGAATGCATCACGTCATCTACTGTTATCTTCTTGTGGAGATGTGCATTTGGATTGCTAAGCGCATTCTCATGATTTTTCACCGCGACGTTCGCAAACTGCTCCTCGGTTGTTCCGTACTTGGTCATGTATGCCCTAGCTATTGAGCCATACAATCCGGGGAATGAGGCACCGCAAGAACCTTCGAAAATATAATCAGACCCAAACGAGAAGTATGTTGTGGCGGTGATTGTGTCCAGTTGACTTACCTTTTCTACGCCAACAACGAGCATGCAGTCATAGAGGCCCGCTCCAATGTTCACCCACGCTTCACGAATAGCCGAAGCTCCGCTTGCACACGCTGATTCAATGGTCGATGCGGGAACATCAGGTATCCCAAGCCCCGACATTACGATAGGACCTAAATGTCCCTGTTTCTCAGAAAGTGAAAAAGCGTTGGCCACAAATGCTGCTTCGATATCCGATGGCGACAATTCCGCTTGGATAATTGCTCTCTTTGAAGCTTCGAGCGCCAATTCCCTCGCAGATAGAGGGGACTTTCCGAACTTCGTCATTGCCGCGCTCAAGACATAGACGTTTTTCATACCTGACGTACGAGTCACTTTTCCAACTAATAAGAATTGAGACTGTGCGTCGCTGGTTGACAACAGTGACTGAATGTTAAAATATTCCAAATGCACTAAAATGGAATGGCCAGAATGCAAACTTCCACTCAGAGACCGTGGCTGAAATTCTATGCCAAGGAGGTACCAGCTACAATTGATTACCCGTCTAAGACAGTACAATCCTTCTTGGCCGAAAGCGCGATTAAACATGCTAACAGAAATGCCCTCCATTTTGAAGGCAAGAAGATAACCTACAGAGAACTGAACGACCTTGCAAATCAATTTGCGAACGGCTTGATTTCCTTGGGCATTGGCAAGGGATCAAAGGTTGCGATAATTCTGCCAAATGTCCCGCAATTTGTCTTTTGTTTTTATGGTGCGCTCAAAACAGGTGCCACCATAGTTCCGTGCAATCCTCTTTACAAGGAGAAAGAACTTGAATTTCAGCTATCAGACTCGGATACGGACGCAGTCGTCATACTGAACAACGTCATACCGCCTAACGACTTTTATTCGGAATTTGCTAAAACTCGCACCAGACTTTCGAAGCTGAAGCACGTATTCACTACGTCGCTTACCGATTTTCTTCCGGGAATCAAAAAGCACTTGGCAGGTCCTGTCGCCCACATAAGCACTGTTCGCAAACCTGACACTATTGATTTGATGTCGTTCGTTACTTCGCAGTCTAAGCTTGAACCCGATCAGGCAAAGATAGACATCAAGCCGAAAGAGGATATTGCTCTTCTTCAGTACACTGGTGGAACAACTGGGGTTCCCAAGGGAGCTATGCTCACCCACTTCAATCTTCTGACGAATGCAATAGCTTCGAACATATGGGGAGAACTGACTGATGAGGACGAGCGCGTCTTGGCAGTTGCTCCTTTTTTTCATATCTACGGCTTAACTAACGCTATGAACGCTCCAATTCATGCTGGTCAGGAGATAATTTTGCTTCCCCAGTTTCGCGTCAAAGAGGTGCTGGAAGCGATTCACAAAGAGAGAGTAACCATGTTTCCGG
>JAKAPU010000054.1 GCA_021806865.1 archaeon | reverse complement strand
ATAGTTCCTTCGACTGCAAACGGGCAGACATACACTCTTCACGTAATTGCATCCAACAACGCTGAAATGAAACTAAACTGCACGCTTCCACTTTCCGCCAACAGCTGCACAGTCGTTTCAAACAACAATGGCAACAAAGAAGACTAGAAGAATCACTCTCGATCTGGCGCTAATTTAGCGCTAGATCGCCACTCTTTTTTTACAATCTCTAAATCATTTGCTAGACTATGGCAAACATATCTGACGACTTTTCAAAGCAAGCCAATTCTCATATCCGCTTCATCCTTAGGCGAGCTTGAAGTGGCATCCCAACACGATTGTTGATTCAATTGGACGCTTACTACGTCCAAAATTTGCTCGGTCAATCGAAAAACTCTCGACATCGATGGTTCTTGATCGTCTCTTTGCTGCGGAACATGCAAGATTCTACGATGAAGACTGTGATTCGATCCAAAGCAGCTCCCGCGCCGAAGTGGAAAGAACAGATGGAGGATATGAAAACGCTAGAAGTGAACAGTAAATTCCGTTGATTGGTGAAATCAATGAGTCAATGTTGCCAGAATTTCTCACGGGATAATCTGCGTGAGGGACTTGCATCAGACTGGAGAGCCGCAGTTTCCACAGAACTTTTGACCTGCAGCAAGAGTCGATCCGCACTTTTGGCATACGAAAGCATTCGACGGGTAGGATTGTTGCATTGGAGGAATACCCACGGGCCCCGCAGAAAATGGCGACTGGAACCTCACTACGTTTTCCCTTATGATCCCAAAGGCTCTCTCTGCATCCTCGTTTGGAAGGTCATTCAGGATGAGCGGGTCTCCCCCGCCCTTCATGATGCATTTTACACTGGAGCGCATGATTCCCTTGTCCAAAACTACGTTCGAGAGCTCTTGATAGTTGAAATCGGTGTAATCTTTCTTCAATCCCAGAGCGTGCGGGTGCCTTAGAATAATGCGCTCGTTTGTTAGGGCAAAGTAATCAACGTTGATCCTTGGGTGGTATATCTTTTGCTTCATGTACAGCTCGACCTTCTCGTTCGGGCCGAGAATACGCGCCAGGTCTTCGGGCGGAGTGTCTGACATCTGGATGTTCGGGAGTCGTCGTCAGTGTGTAATAAATATTTGACGCTGAAAACTCTAGTAAAAAGAAGAATTTGCCAGACTGTTAACCGATGCTACAGGCATGGAAATCCGTTTCTAGAGTGATCATCCGCTTCTGTGCGACAACAATCCAATGGCAACGCCAAGACAGCCGACGATCAAGAGACCGACTGCAGCATAAATTTCGATTTCATTTCCGCCGATCCAGATTGTGAGATCGCTCACAACGACGAAAGCCCCAATCGCAATTAGGGAAAAGCCGAGCGCAGTGAGAAGGAGAACCCTACCAGGGTGTACGGTTTTCAACAGTTTCGCTCGCAAATAATCGACTAATAAGTCTGAGTCATGATTCTTTCCTATCATTTGTGTTGGCAGCCTAGCGTCTAAGGGCCGAAAGGGTTCTCGTTTAGCTTCTTTCTATACGATCTTTTTCCCCGGATTGTTTTTTGCTTTCTAGAGCGGTACGTCATGTTGAACTCTTCGTCTCCTTCAGCTCTGCAACTTTTTGCATGATCAACAAGAGTATTGCACTTCTTGGAGGTTCCTCAAAAGCGCCTTTACATGCCGCATCAATGGTAATTACGTAAGAGCTCAATGTGGTAGTATTCACTAGAATGTGAATAGAATCAGGATTTGCGATCCATTCGTTTGTTGCAAGCGCTGATTTGAGTTCTTCGATCAATGATTTGGGATCGATCGAAGCAGGAACCTCGTATCTAGTCCTGACCCATCTCTCCTTAACATCATGCGAGACTATCGCTGCCTGAATCATGATACTATTTGGAATCTTCATACTCGTACCTTCGTCTGCCCGCACAACTGAGTACAAGAGCCCAATGTCAGCAACTGTTCCAGTATAGCCTGGAATAAGATAATCATTTGAGTAGAACTTGGGCGGATAAATTGGAGCAATCATTCCGAACTGCCAGGTGGAAAACGTGACCCTGTCTCCTACTTCGTAAGGCCTTGAAAGGATCAGCATGGTTCCAGCCATTATGTTGGAAAGCACTGTTTGCCCGGCCAAACCCAGAACGAGACCCGCAAAGGTCCCTCCTGCAAGGAGTTCTTGGCCCGTCAATCCGACGATCGAAAGAAGAACAATCGCGAGAACAATGTAAGCAAAGAACCTAAAGGTCGTGAATACTGCGTTGCCCTTCCTCGGTCCCATTACTTTGGTTGCTAGGGACCTGATCTCTCTCGCAAGAAAAGTTATGACCACATATCCTAACACAACGGCAAGGACCAGCTCAATAATTTCTGACATTGAAAACGGAATCAGGCGGTAGATGTATAGTGCATAGTAAAACAGAGCACCAACCGCGATTAGTAGGACGACCAGTCCGACCGAGAAAGCAAGTAGTCTTGTGTAATTTGGCTTCATCGAGATTTCAACTTGGAGTTTACCAAACAGGAAATTAAAGAATACTGAATTCGATAGAACGAGGTTCGAGCACGAACTCGCACATTAATTCCAGCATTTGAAACGAGCTGAATTAGACACAGGCTGATATGGGGATCTTGCCAACCACTGTGCTCTTGACTTCGTACGTCTACTTGAAAGCAGCCGGAATGCCCTCTTCACTGTCAAAACTGGAAATAGCGATTGACTCATGATGTCTTTGGCTGTCGTCTAATCCTTCCTGCAGGAAAGAAACTTTGACAGCCTCGGATCATCACGATCCTGTCAAACACCTGCGTGTTTCGGCGAGATGAAAATCATTAACGAGTTCTCGCGGCCTTGATAGCTTCCCTCAACATTTCCTTGGAAGGCGAACCGAGCATTTTGCCATTTTGTTTGTATATTCTGCAGGAGAGTCCAAACTGTGTTGCTAGACTAAGAGGTTGCTCAATATCTACGCCGTTTATTCTGATGGTCGGAGAGCCGAGAAACTGAAGCCTGACTGCGTCTTCATCAGATTCGACCTTTATCAAAGTTGGGCGTGTGTCAACCCCCAGCTCTGCCACGACTTCTTCAAGATCCTTCAGTGCTTTCCCGTATGTGGGGCAACCATCGAAGTAAAGAAGTTCAATCTTCATGTTTTTGAACAACTCTATGTTCTTGCACAAGTCTACGCGTCCGGTCAGAAAGAACCTACTACATGTGTCTCGTCATTCATTACGAGTTCAGTAAATTCATCGTAATTCACAACCCTGAAAGGAGATTGCAAAGATTCTCGCGTGAAGCCCCTCTTTGCCAGATGTTCGTCCAGAACGTATCCACTAGAGATGTTCTGAAAGTAAGATCCAGAAAGACCGTCCAAAGCTTGCAGGACGGCATCTTGCATCAATACGACGATTAGATCTTCTGATTTGGTTAACTCTTGAAGTAGTCTGAGACCGGCTGCATTATTGGGAGAGTTTCTAGGAGAATAAAACAAGATTACGTTTTTCAATCTCTGATCATCTAGAATGTTACGGTCTTTTCGCTTGCGAGTACTGTTGAGGCGATGAACTTGCTCTCGACAAGCTTTACGCCAGCCACAAGATCGGTTTCGGAAAGTCCGATTTGTCTCACACCGTCAATGTCAGCAAGCACTCTTGCTTTCTTGGCGCCGGTCGCCAATTTCTCTACCAATGGAGAAAGGGAAGTCCAGCCACTGCTCTCCGCCATCTGCCCCCTCTTTGCAACGAGAATCCCATCACCGACAAGAACTACTGAAACATCATGGCCGTATGTAACGGCCCCGTTGGCCAGCCTGATCGCTTCTGCAGCGTGAACCGTGCCAAACGGCGGTTTTGTTATGATGATTGAAAACGATTTCATCGCAAGACTTCCTTCTATGATTTCATGTGAACGTAAGAAATCTATCACAGTTGTCTATCAGCTTGCACAGATTTCTCATGCTGCTCGGCTCTGCGCCTTTGATGATGAGCTCATCTTCAATCCCTCTGAAATTAAGGCATGTACCGCAGAGCTCCACTTTTAGACCATTGTCCATCAACCGAATAAACTCGGTTTCTGCATTCGTGATTCCTTTGGCTTTCTGTCCCTTGGTGAAACCATGCACACTGTCACCGTATGCAAAGATTGTAACACTATGTCCCTTGTTCAGTGCAGACCTGGAAATCTTGATTGCTGTGTCGATGTTCTCCGAACTGTAGGGCGTCGTGAAGAGCAGAATACCCAGATGCTTTTTCTTACTTCCTTTATTCTGCGTTTGAGTATTTTCTTGTTCCATGATTCTCTTGCCCCAAACTCCTATGCAATGCGCAAAATCTTGCACTGTTTCCTTGGAGTCAATCAGAACCAGTGATGCATCCAGTACTTTTCAAATGCAACCTTCTGCATGTGCCAAACTTTTCCTGGCATGTGAAACTCTATCTCCGGCTTTGGTTTTGCAAGAAAGGCCCCCTTTACGAATGCGCTCTGACCTTTTCCCACTTCAAGGAAGCAAGCTCCCTTTCCGTCCCACTCCTTTTTCTTAATTGATTTACCTGAAATCTCATTTGCAAGATTGTTTGCCACAACTTCTGCCTGCCCGTGCGCAAAGACACCCGCCTTGGGAAGGAAAGGCACGTATCCGTCCGGAGTCTTTATCGATGTAACATCTCCCACGGCATATATTCCACTGTGCTTTGTTTCAAGCGTCAGTGGATTGACCGGAATCCAACCTGTTTCATCCGTGAGACCTGCCTCGACTACTGGTTTGGGCGCTGCGTGAGGCGGAACGCAGAATAAGAGATCGTATGAGATGACTTCACTGCTTGCTTCGAAGCTGATTTCTTTGGGTTTGATCTCTTTGACTTTCACTTTTGGATGATAGTTTATTCCTCTTGACGTGAGCAGACCAAGGACTTTGTTGCCAACATCGGGACCAACCGCAGGCACCGGAATACTTTCTGGTGTGAAGAACTCGAACCTGATCTTGTCTCTCATTCCTTTCTTGCTGTAATAATCGTCTAGGAGTAGAGCCGTTTCGTAAGGAGCCGCGGGACACTTGAATGGCGTTCTGGAGATTCCTATCGCGATTGTCCCTCCTTCAAAAGTCTCAACAGTTTCTTTGAACTTCAGAGCCGATTCGAGATCGTATATGTGATGAGCATACTCCGAAAAACCTGGTATTGATTCAGGCGAATATCGAGCGCCGAGTGCTATCACAAGATAATCAAAGGAAAGCGTGCCGTGGTTCTTTGCAAGAACAGATTTTGCCTGGACATCTATGGAAAGTACCTCGTCATTCAGGACTTCGATTTTCTTTTTCTTTCTAAGAAGATCCAGATTCTTTTGGACTTGCTCCTTCTTCCTCATTCCTAGCATGAGCCAAGGGTACGACGGTGGAAAATCGAAAGTCGTCTTTCGTTCAATCAGCCGCAAATCAACGTCTTCTTTGAGCCTGTCCTTCAGTAAGCTGGATGCGACTAATCCTCCGATTCCTCCGCCAAGAACAAGGACTTTCACTTTCTTGTTATCCATGCACTAGCTCCGACTCCGCAACAGAGGCTGGAAATGTGCTAGTATATGCATATGTATGAATTTAGTTAAGAGCAGTAATATCTGCCATGCGAGACAAAATCTCTGAACTACACGCAGAAATCTGCAAGACTCTCGGGAGCCCTGTCAGGATCGAGATTCTGAATTTGCTACAAGATCGGGAAAAAATGGTCGGTGAGCTTGCTGAAGGACTGGGACTAAAGCAGGCTAACGTCTCCCAGCATCTGGCAGTTCTGAGACTGAGGCACGTCGTGGCTAGGCGTAAGGAAGGCACGAGAATCTACTACAGAGTATCCAATCCAAAGATCATTCAGGCCTGCAGGCTGATGCGGGAGGTTCTGATGGAGCAGCTGAGAGAGACGCAAGAACTTGTGGCGGTTGCAAGTAATGTTGGGACAAGGTGAGAACATAAGGCAATGGGGATTCCTGAAAACAAGCCAGTTGCGGCCTTTACGCTCTCTGCCGTGGGTCTGGCCGTTCAAGTTGTTGCGGGCTTTATGTGTACATGATTTCCTTCTACTTTCCAAATCGCGGCTATTTCGGTTTTGGGACGATGGGGCCGTGGATGATGTTTGGTGGATGGCCCTTTGGGATGTTTAGCTTCTCGTCAATCACCTGCGCGTGGAATTGCACGGATCAAGTCGAGAAGGCTATGGCACCACTAGAATAGCATATGTGTGATGAATATCTCTAATTGAGTGACGAGTAAAATGAGGAAATTATCGATCTTTGTCCTCAGCCTGGGAGCAGCACTGATTCTACTTGCTGTTTTGATCTCGTGGTATATCTTGAGTTACCAAGCAGGAAATGCAACGATGTCCAACATGATGGGTCAAATGATGGGCAGCCAATATTCAACCACTTTGAACCCGATGCCCGCATACTTCTGGGCTTCAATGATTGCTTTATTCGTGCTGCTGACAGTGGGAATAGTTGGCGCTGCGTATTACCTAACATATCCCGAAATCAGACAATCCAGGGCCTCTGTTTACGAAACCAGCAAGAATCTGTCTGAATCCCCAGCCGCGCCAAGAATCATATCTTCATCCAACAGGGTCAGAAGTTCGACGGCAGATTCCTCAAAGGAAAGCTGGTCGGCACTCCTGCGTACTTCCACTCCAGAGGAGAAACGAATACTAGAAGTCTTGTCTGCCCACAATGGGGTACATCTGCAAAAGTTGATCGTAAAGGAAACGGGATTGAGCAAGTTGAGAACACACCGTATAATCTCCCGCTTCGCTGGCCGTGGTATCGTGAGCGTGACAAAGAGTGGCAACACGAACGAGGTAAAGCTGGCACCTTGGTTGAATCAGCCTTCTCGATCCGACGCGGCCTAGAAGATTCAGTTACTCAAATTCTGCACTTTGATCGGCAAGCAAAGCTGCTTCTGTGCCTCTCGTATGAGGCAACAGAGCATGAAACGAAACCGTTTCAGCAAACATCCATACCCCGCCATTTTCCATACTTCTACCAAGGTTGACAGGAAATGACGACGCGAACAACAATAATCGTGATAGTATTAGCAGCTGTCTTGGCCGTAGGTCTTTCGTTGCCTTTCGTTAGCGCGTACGCTGGTGGAGGAATGCGTGGCTTTAACTTTCCGGGCTTTGCACATTCAACAACTACTGGAACACAACAACCAGGCAACTTCGGAGGTATGATGGGTGGTTACTATGGCAATGGAGGAATGATGGGCGGGAATTATGGTGGCGGAATGATGGGTGGAGGATACGATAACGGCTACGGTGGCATGATGGGAGGAATCTATGGAAATGGTTACGGCGGAATGATGACAACGCTAGGCCAGTCCTTATCCATCCAGCAGGCAATACAACTGATGCAAACCATTCCTTCCTACGCCAAAGTGAATTCAAGCAGCAACTCGATAGCGTTCGGTTCTCAAGACATCAGCATTCCCGTGCTTGCGATAATGCCTGACAGGGCCATAAACCTGACAGGAATGCAGCCACCTGCCTATTCACATGATGACGTGTTTGTCATCTACGGCTTGATCAATCCCACTTTATTCATCCCTGCAGGAGCAACTGTTCACTTCTCAATTGTGAACCTGGACGATGACATGTATCACAACATGGTTGTATCTTCAATCAGCTCTCCCTACCCATACATGTCGATGCAAGGCATGATGTCATCTCACTGGTCGAGCGGAACATCAGGTTCTACAACATTCCCGGTAATGTCAATGATGTCCTTCCTACCTCCTGCAAACTATGATCAGGGATTGGCTCACGAATACTCGTATTCTCTGACATTCAGCCAAGCTGGCACTTTCTGGTACCTGTGTACTTATCCGGGACACGCACAATCAGGAATGTACGGGCAATTAGTCGTGGCTAGCTGAGAAGGAACCTGCTGTGGCGCGTAAAGCACTTTCACCCCAACCTGACTGAGATAGTCAGCTAAGCTAGCAGCCGTAGAAAGTTTACCTCGATCACGACAAACGGCACCTCAGGAAAGAAATCGATCTCTGACCTAAAGAATTCGGGCCTCAATCTGCTTAGTGTATCTTTAGATCACTAGGATGAGAAAATTTGCGACGAGATACGCCGACAGGCAGCCCATCCTCACACGGATTCAAGGCTTACAATTCTTGGGGTCGGCCCGAACACGGCCTCGGTCGCAGCCATGAACAAAAGGCAGATGATTGTGTACTTTAACAAGTCGTTGAATGCCAATCTCGCTTCTGCATCCGTAGCATCTTGAAGAACGTTCGACGCTCGTTTGGATGGATCGTAGTAGTAAGAGCACACATAGATGGCTGGGAGTAATGGGCTAACCAAGACGGCCAATCCAACAACAAAGAACACGCCTGCAGATACGGAGAAAATTCCAATGCCCACAAGCTCCTCCAGCAGAATGAAAATAGTTGGTACGTAAGTGACTTTCAAAAGGAATTTGAATCTCGCGCGCCGATCCTTTAGTAATTGATCTTTTCCAGCATAAGGAGCAAGGAGTTCAAGGTACTCCCTGAGAATTGGATAGTACACAATCAGCACTACGGGAAAGAACACTAGTGACAACAAGCTAGGGGGATGAATTGACAGTACTCGAGTGATGTCGTAGATATCTCCAAACTGAATTAACGGACTGGCAAACCCGTAAAGAAGGTCCGTTTCAAGCATCATGATAAACAAGAGAACTGCCAATCGTAGACCAAATGAGGATTCTTCTTTTTTTGGCCCACGGATAGACCCAAAATAGAAGAATAACTCCGAGAGGCACGGAAACTATCGTTCCTGCAGCGTATTGCAGGGCAGCGAAGGCAGGAGACGAGCTGATGGAAACGAAAGTGTACGAGGCGCCAAAGGGTGACAGGTAGAAACCTTGTAGCTTCTGACCCACCAAGAGCGCAACGACTCCGTGTCCCAACATTTCATGGACGTACCCATGGAGTAATTGCGCAGCCAGCATCATCACAGATGCCGTGATGCCAAAGAACAGCGTTCCCCTAGAGTCAGACAGCGAAAACGCGTGGCCTGACCTTGCGGTCACGGAAGAAACAGTAATTTCTTCTGGTGTTGATCTTACTGCAATAGGATCAGATTTCATCAGTTTCCGACCGCAACCCGCACAGAAAAGATCATTCGTAGTCGCTTCTAATCCGCAGTTAGAGCAATGCAACAAAGCGCCACTCACTATCGAAACTACGCAGGGGGTGGCGGAAGTTGTCTTCCACCCCTTCTCCTGAGAAGCATGAACGCGACTCCAACGATGATGACAATTACTACCAGTGGTATGAGCGCGAGCTCGGTAAGGCTCGAGCTAGCTGGCGCAACAGTAAAGCTGACTGTGTTACTCGATACATCAGTGAGGGTACCGTTTCCCCAATCGATGTAAGCCACAGACTGAACGTGCCATGTTCCCTGCATGTCAGCTTGAATACTATCGACCAGATCGCCGCCGCCCGAACAGTAATCATACTGATTAGCCGCAAGGGTTGTTGAATCCGTGAAGGTAGAACCATCAGGTCTCGTGTAAGTCACGTTTGCGTAAATGTTGTTCAAGATCCCTATTATCGGATTAGGACAAACGCTGCCTTCTATCACTATGGTTGAATTCGGAGTGAAATGTGTAACCGTGGGAGGATTCGATTCCTGATTCGTTGTCGCAGTAAAAATTGTGTATGTGTAGGCTGCTCCACTCGAATAGAGCGCGTTTCCTCCAAGAGAAAAGGGCGGCGCGAAAGCAAAAGTGAACGAAGCAATAATTAGCGCGATTGCTAAAGTGGCTTTCAGATTTTTCAATTAATTTCACTCACAAATCTCTTTTACAACGATTTATCAGGCGTACTTCTTGCAGTTGTAGCAGTAAAACCGGTTGTATTCCTTGATCCACTTGAGATGCTTGCCGCAGCTCGTGCAGAACTTGGGAGTGCTTATGGGTGCACTCTGTTGCGGCTGTGTTATTGTCTGTTGTTTTGGAGCCTCTCCAACTTGTATCTGTTTGAAGGACGAAGGCACCACTACTTGCTTTGTCAGAACTATATCCTTTACAAAGGCCACATTTTCCCAGGGAAGCTCGAAATTGGACGACTCTCCCTTTATGATGAGTGAAGGCTCGGTGACTCCTATCGTGAGCCCGAGATCGTAAATCTCGCCTAGGAAACTTGCGTCCGGGCCATATACCTTCTTTCCTATCAGATCGTTCCTTGTGTAACTCAACTCTCTCACTCACCCTATGTTCACAACTACGGAGGCGGGGGAAGCGCCCTCCTTCTCCTCACTACAAATGTAGCTCCGCCTCCAGTGACGACAATCGCCACTGCGACAATCGCCAACAATCCATAGTTGAGCCCTTGTGGGCCCGTCTTCACAGAGGACGTTATAGCAGTTGAAGAGTGACCAGAAGTCGTGGAAGATGATCCTGGGTAGATGTATTGCCAATTGGACTGTCCGATGCTTAGGGCAACCGTCCCATTTCCTGCGTATGTTGCCTTGAGATTGACTGCGCTTTCACCAGTGTCTTGCCCAAAGCTGTACCCCGATGGAAAGATTGCGAAATTCTGCGTGCCTGGGTCAATGTAGCCGACGTTGACTCTCGCGCCGAACGCAACAAAGTCAGCGGCTGCTCCGCCACCACCGCCTCCAAAAATGTTCTCCGCGTCGAAGAAAGACTTGCCTTCAACCAATCCAGACGGCGTGTATTCCGTTCCAGAGACGTAATAGTACGCGGTCTTAATGTCCGGGTCGTGTATCGTGATCTGATCGAATGTGACCAGCCCCGTCTGCTGGAAACCATTTATGACGTCGTTACTCATGTTGATCTCGACCCCAACGCCCGGGATTACGGTTTCACTCATGCCAAAAGCGTACTGGAGTGGAAGAGTGTAGCTCATCCATCTGTTCTGCAAGTACTGCGGGTTGTTCTGTATTCCAAAGTAGCCGCCACTAGCAAAATCACCGTATGGCGAGGTTATGGATGTATTGGTCAGGGTTGCGTAGTCTCCCGACTGATTATTGACATCGTCCCACAACGCAGCTTGTTTACCGTCGGTGTTGAAGACCACAGCGTTCTGCGTCCAGTAGACGTAGCGGCTGCCATCATTGTTTATCACTACGAGCTCGCCGTTCAGCTGGTTAGAGGCATCGTTGCACGGTGAGTAAGAGCACGTAACATTGGTTCTGATCGCGCTGATCTCGGTTGCGCCTAGTAGCGCAGGAGTCTCAACGGCCTGTGGGTATGGTGATACCGCGCCACTGTCGTTGTACAAGCCAAAAGAAGCAACGCCCATGGGGGCGCTCGTGTATGGGCATTGGGTGGTGATGCATACACCAAATTGAGAGGCTAGAACTTTGTCGGCAAGGATGAAGTAATACGGGTTAATAGTGGGCATGGTCAGATTATACTCAAAGTATACTTCCGCGTTCGTGTCAGCCTGGTCGGCTGGATTTGCCGCTATGGAAAGTTGGTAGATGCTTGGTGGAAGCGCCACACTGTAATAGGGTTCGACAGAAGACGCTGGCATTGTACCAGTAACGTTCGTTGTCGTAAGATATGGGGATGTGAAGACTACTTTCTGAGTAATTAGATCGGTGATTTGATAGTTTACCGAGACGTTACTTATTCCAAACAATTGCATTACAGAAGGGGAACCTATCGTGACCTCACTGACTGTAAACGACGCAGGAGCTCCAGCACTCACATCGACAAAGGCGCCCACATACGTCGTGGCATTTACAACTTGAAGCGACAGCGAAGAATCGTATCCAAAATATACTTGTGTTGAAGATTGCGGAGAATACACAACAAGGTAATAGGACCCGGGCAAGATCAGAAGCCCGTTTAGAAGCGAAGTTCCGCACGATTCAGAGTATGATGCCGCAGAACCGTCGCAGAGACTAGCTGCCTGGCCGTATTGCGTAAACGCGTCGAATTGTGTTGGAGATAAGATTCCTTCCTCTATTGAGGCCGACGAGCTGATGGCAAAGTAGCCGAGGTAGCTCGGTTGCGTGACGTTCAGCTGAATGCTGGCCTCGCTGTTCGCGCTTAATGTTACGTTCTTGGAAGCAGATGAAGTCGTTGATACAAAGTTGTTGCTGCAAATGCCCGACACGAACCCGCAGGAAGAGGTCGAAGAAGTGGTTGTACTGGTTGCCGAAGTGGATGAAGCGATGCTGCTGATTGTCGTAATGACACTGCTGCTCGTGCTAGTTGAAGAAGAGGAAGTTGTCGTCGTTTGCTGAGCAACAACAGTGAAATCGAAAGAATTGCTATTCATTGTCTGAGGCACGTCGTTTGAGTCTGTCCACTGCGCCTGTGCCTGTATCTGCCAGTCACCCGTGCTGTTGAACAGAGTACTCGAATCAATTGTAAAGGGAGAGTTGCAGAGAGAGACCTGGCCGTAACCAATCTGCTCAGTCTTGCTTACCACTTGCCCCGACGGACCGGTGTAATTTACAACAACGACAAATGTGAAGGTGTTGCTGGGATTCGGACACACGGTTCCGGTAAGCTTGATGGTCTGTCCGAGGGCAAGGGTCGACTGGGCTGAAATATTGAACCCAGTTGAAGAGGCAAAGACAGATTCTGTCGAGTGCAAGGCCAAAGGACTGGCAACAAGAAGGAGCAGGAGCAGAAACACCGCTGACCACTTTCTTCTTCGCGAATATCTGCCACGGTTTTCGTTTCCCAAACAAGTCCCTCCGAATCTTCATCTAAGTGATGTGATCTTGAGAAACGCCAAGCCCTACCATTGCCCTGAAGAATGAAAATCACTCTCAAAGGCTGCATTGGAGACGAGTTCTTCCCAGAGTTGTCTGTTGGGCGCAATCATGTGTAGAAAGGAGTTCAATGAACATCCAAGTGGATGCCACGTTGTCAAACCGAAGTAATCCCATCTCATTGCGGCAGGATGACCACTCTTGAGTTCGCCCATGATTGCTTTGTAACGCAAAGTGTCCTATGTAAGTAAACAGACTTTCCAATCTAGATCCTGGCTCAAGTTCTGAGACGTATTGAAGTCACAGACAAGAGAGGTCTAGCGGGCCACAACTCTCGCAACTTGCCTACTCTCAAAAATATCGAGCGCGTCAGGTTGTCCAGTTCACAAATGATAAATCGCAGCAATTCAATGACTGGCTCGAACTATCTATTGGATCAGATCATTGGGACAATTCTTTATGCTGCGGAATCGCCGAGCTACAACCCCGTTCGGTCATATTCACAGATAGAGAAGCCTTGCAGGTTCCACTTTCAAAAATTAGTGAGCTAGCAAACAGAGCCAGCCCGTTACCGGTTGTTGCAGCGTGGCTAGTGGGGTTCGGCAACCCTGCGACATTGTCTGGCATCGGAGGTCTGGTTGGAATGAAAAGGTGGGGCGACCTAAAGAAGAAGGTATACGACAGGCCCGTTGTGAGTTTTGATAAGGGCGATCTTCCGAACGAGGTTCAAGCTTCTGTAGCATCAAAGCTTTCCTACGACCAGATTAAAGATGTGAAGATCAAGAAGGTGATGATGTCCAGCGATTATTTATTGCAGCTTGGAGCTGGTTTCCTTCATACCGCGCAGATCGTGTTTGATGGTAGAGCCGTCGAAGATGTGAAAAAGTTAATCCTAAACACTCCTCTTGCGCAGAAGCTCAAAGAGTAAACAGGATCAACCAGACGCAGTTAGTGGCAGAATTCGGCTGTGAGCTAACTCTGAGATAGAACCTGAAATGTCGGAACGCTACTTGTTGCAAGAGAAGGTGTGCAAACCTATACGTCACGATACTGAAAACAGGTAAAACGAGCAGTAAATTGTACGCTTTGGCTAGTGGGAATCAGAGATTAACTATCATTTGGGTTCAAGTCTCCGTCAGCTCATGAGTAACAAGTGAACTTTGACCTGACGACAAGTTCACAGCTCCTTTCATCGGACTGTTACTTGTCGGTAGTTTTCTCATAGCGGACAATACGCTGTGCTAGTGGCTAGTCGGCGTTCCCTCTGAAAGGAGCGAGCCAAGATCCACAATAAGAAAGTTCAACAAGCTTGTCTACTCTGGCAAGAGATGTACCTGTCATTGTACCTCTTCGCGATGGCATTACCATAGCGTTCAAGATCTCCGAGTGAACCAACAATTTCTTAAGGGCTAGAATTCCTTGGATTGTAAAGCATGTTGGGGCCGTGGTGTAGCTTGGTCAACATGCGAGCCTCGGGACTATAGCGAGATCGCTCGTGACCGCCGGTTCGAATCCGGCCGACCCCACCATTTTTGTGGGTTCAATTTTGATTCTCTTTGATGTCGCTTGTCACTTTACTTCACAAATGTACTGTAGTCATGGTCTTAACCATGAGGG
>JAKAPU010000276.1 GCA_021806865.1 archaeon | reverse complement strand
TCTCTTGCAAGATCGGATACCCTTTTGACGTCGTACACGTTCTTGGGGTTGTCTTTCTTTTCTTCGTCATAGGGATCGCCACGAACTATTTGCAGGTTCTGCATTCCAGCGAAAATAGCGAACGCAATACTCCCCATTAGCAACTGTCGATTCATGTCGCGAAGAGTAAGTGTGGGTATGACAACATTCCCCGTCCGACGATTCAGCTCTGCAGCGACTGCAACTGAATTCAGGTGGATTCTGTCGCCGTTGTTGAGCTCGGGAAGTGAGAACGCGTCGGCTACGGCCTCTAGCGAAGTAATGTTCTCGACTAGTCTTTCAAACTTTGAAGAAAGATCGAATTTCTGTGTTTCGCTAATAAGCCTTGGAGCAGGTATTCCCGGAGGGAAGAGTTCTACAATTCGCAGAAAATTCCCAGATGAGACAATATCACAGGCGCGCAAACCAGATCGAAATTTCCTCCAAACTTCCAGAGTCTAATCGCTTAACGAACACTTGGAATATTGAGTGGCTTGTCCTGCCTGTAAGGAACCTTGTTCTTTAGAGCAGTTTCTGCTTTTCCAATTTCATAGCCGACATAACCCAAATGACGTTTGCCAAAGGCGGTATCACTCAGAATCTTGCTATCGACTATTGCTGCAACCAGCTTCTCTCCGCTCTGAGATTGTATTCGTAGCTTTGGGATGTTTTGATATGTGTTGAATGAGACGACGATTTGCTGGGCTTGTATGTCAACCTGAATCAGGAAATAACCATTCGGATCGTAATCATTCTCGTTTAAGGTCACACTTCTCGCAGGCTTTGCGGTTCCAAGAAAAACCTCATTCCTCGCCAAAGTCATGTTGACGTTCTTCTGGTATGCTGAATCTAGCGGAAGATTCCTCTCACCGCAGGCCGTATGGACAAACCGAATCTTGTCCTCTCCAATTTTTGTTGCAACGCGCCTTATCAGGTTCGAAATAGTGTTGACTGATTCCACAATGGGATTTCCTGTATTCACGCATCCGACTCCTATGAACTGCTCGAAATTTCGATGTGAGACTTCGTCGGTCAGCCTGTCGCTGTATGTAAAATCTAGGCTGACGACATCCACGTTCAACCGTGTCAAATCTTTGAAGACCGCAAAGGAATCTCCGCATACGTGTAGTACGACTGGAACTCGTAGTCCGGATAGCATCTCTTCATAGATTGGAGGAATGTATTCCTTGAACGGTTCAAATGAGAAAAATGGGGCATCCAGTTGCAAATAATCAACTTGAGCCTGCAGCGATTCAAGTTCTGGGCGAACGATTTCTCTTGCTATAGCTGTGGTGAGGTCTTTCAGATCAGAATAGATCGAACCCTTTACCCTGCAGTTTCTGGCAAGAGTGTACGGGTCGGTCACAGGCTCTTTGAATCCATAATACTTGGGCACTGACTTGCGTGCCCTCTTCACGTCTTCCAGCCTTACTGGGTTCTTCCTTTTGAGCTTGCCATTAACCAGAATCTCCGTTCCGTTTAGGGCTATGCCTTCCACATAGAGAGGATCTAGAAATAATCGAACGAAGGAGTCACGTGTCTGGCCGGTTGATGGATATTCAATGCCTGCGCTAACAAAATCTCGTACAGCAAGGTCAATAGTTGAGGCTATTGGGTCTTCGTTTTCCTCAGGAAATGCCCTGAATTGCTCCACCAACACCTGTGCAGGAATTATCGGATAGCTACCTATCACGGTCGTTGCAGGAACTTTGATTTTATGCGCCAATTTTCTCTCTGGCAAGTTGAGTTCCATCTCGCATTACTTCCAGTTTCTTGTATGTTATATCCCAACTCCTAGTTCGTAGGCCGCAGTCGGGATTTACTGAGATTCTATTGGGATCTTTGAGTAAGTTGCAAGCGCAAAGAATACGATCTCTGACGAGCTCGGGGGTTTCGATCACATTCCTCCCCTCAAGCTTTGCACCGTTTCCAGGGACGCCGTTAAAGTCATGAACATGTGTCACGCCCAGTCCAAATCCGCCCGTGAATCCCTCATCCTCGAAGTGCTTGAGATCAGCATATCCAGGTCTGGCATCAACTTCCGTCCCAAGATCGGTCGAATCTCTGTTTGCAAACTCGAGGGCCAGCTGGCTGATGTTTTTCAACTTCGTAGAGTATCTTGCCAAGAGCTTGTAGTCGCTGTAACAGTTGTGAAGGCTGAAGACACAATTCGAGAATCCATGAGTGAGCTCATTAGTGGCGTCAACGAATAGGTCCATCTCTTCGTTGTCTGGTCTGGTCGTTATGGCTGGCTCATCTATCTGGATCCACTTTACACCGTTCTTGATTAGATTCTCAATTTCGGGTCGAAGAACCTTCTTCACCAGATCAAGAATGAACTCTCTGCGTGCTTCAAAGTATGTCTTTCTGAGGTCTATTCTATCTTGACTTGCCCGCTTTCTTCGGGCCTTATTCTCGTAATACTCGTTGAACGACCAGTCAACCACCGTGTACGGCCCAGTGATCGGCAGCTTCACTTGCCTTGTGGTATGTGTCTTCACATACTCGAATTCTTCAAGGTGAATTGGTCCAACGAATTTTGGAGGCGAAACCACGGCTCCCTTGGTAAAGTATTTGAAATCAAATGAATGAACTGAACCAAGTAATTTGAATCCTTGTATGTTTCTTACGAGATGCTCGTACATTTCCACACGCCATTGCTCTCCAGAGTAGACTCGGTCAAGTCCTGTCTTTTCAAACAAAGCGAGGACGTAATCCACAGAAAAATTGCGAATGGTATTGCGTTCGGAACGAGTTACTTTCCTGGTGGACTTCATCCGACTTTTCAAAAGTGCTATCAATTCTTCATAGTGTGGAACGGAGAGAATTTTGCCCCATTTCGCAGCTTCTTCGATGTCGGATGCCACGATCTTTGATTCATTTGAAACTCCCTTCACTCTCCAGCTAGGTTTCGCGATACTTCCTATTTCTTGTGTTGGAAAAACCTGTTCTGACATGCTAGTTCATTTTCCTCCTGATAATCTCGGATGCCTCTCCTATTGCTCTAATCTTCGCGTCTGCGTGAGCTCGTGGAAGATAT
>JAKAPU010000275.1 GCA_021806865.1 archaeon | reverse complement strand
TGGTTCCAATTTGCAGACGCCGGCGCTATCCAAGAGTTCATACTCTGATTCGTTCATTCCATTTGCTGTTGCCCAATGTCCGTACTGGTCGAGTGTGGCAAGATCCTCTTGACGAGTGGCAAGTTCCAACGTGCCGATTTGGCTCCACGGGAGCGAGTATTTTTTCGCGAAAGAAGACCACATCGAATAAGACTTTTGTGCGGCTGTGGCGAAAATCCTCTTCTTTTCTGGATGTAGATAAAAAGGCCTGTGGATAACTCCAGTATTTCTAGAACTTGTGTGTCTTGCAATTCCATTCTCTCTATCGATGATGCAGACAGAAATGTTGTACAATCCGGAAACCCAGTAGGCAATTGACACGCCAAGGATTCCCGCTCCAACAATCGCAACGTCAAATTTCTGACCTTCGGGAGGCGCTGCCATTGATATGCCCGGGTCAGTGCCCAGTTTCGAAGTACGATTCAACGTCCAGCAACTTTCCTCGAATGAAAGTAGAAGACTCGAATCAACTCAGTTTGCAATCCTAGGTCTGCTAGCCTTGAAGCCGATGAGATTAGCATCTATCGCGTCCACGATTCCTATGTCTCTGACCATCTTCCGAGAAATCTTTTGATTCGAGGTCTTGGGCATCTCCTTCACATAGAGCAAATATCGAGGAACCATGTAGAAGGGAAGCCGCTTGTCAAGATAGGAAAAGAGCTCTGACGGATCCACCTTGTTCCTCAGCTTCAGGGCGAGCAGGACCTCTTCGTCTCCAGACAATGTTTTGATGCCTACAGCGGCGCTCTCCAACACCTGTGGATGTGACTCTGCAATTCGTTCAATATCAGAAGGAATTATGTTCTCTTCACGCACCCGAATTACATCCTTTTCTCTTTCAACGTAGTAGTAATAACCATCTTCATCGAAGCAAGCGAGATCGCCCGTCGCAAACCAACCGCCCGGTCTGAGACCTTCTCTCGGCAACCCAAAGTATTCCTCCAGCAGCGAGTGATCAACTTTCGCCCTAATGAGCAGCTCGCCTTTGATGCCAGCGCCGACTTTGCCAGCAATCTTTGCATCCACGGACGGCAATGGTTTTCCGATAGATCCCACTCTATTGTCGTTGATCGTGTTGAAAATCGCGATTCCGCAGGTTTCTGTCATGCCAAAACCTTCCAAGAGCCTGACATGGAATCTGTTCTCGAACTGTTGAAGGGTCTCCTTCTTTACGCCACCGCACATAATCACGCGGAGATTGTTCGGTGTATAATCATCTCGTTGCAACAGAGTGTTGACCGTTCTCATCAAGAGAAAGGAGACGGTCGCGCCGTTTTCCGCGCCCAACTTCCAGTATCGTGAAGCATGAAACCATCTGTCCTCTATGACAGACAGCCCGTTCAGTAATGCTGGAAGTGTGGTCATTACCTGACCGCTTGTGTGAAACAAAGGCAGGACGTTGTAAGTAATGTCGGTTGGCATCAAGTCAACTATCTGTGCAACTTCATTCGCTCGATTCACGAAACTGAAGTGCGACAGAACGACACCTTTTGGAGAACCGGTTGTCCCTGAAGTGTACAAGATTTCTGCAGGTGAGTCGGGCCTCACTTCTGCCGGTGCGTAGTCTTCTTCCCCACTTTCAATGAATGAATCCATGGTTCGCTCAGAATCATTTGTATTTATGATACGAACTCCAGCGAAGCCTTCACGTGGTACTTGTTCCAAGAGATTTGAATCAACAAAGAGCAACGAAGGTTTCGAATTCTTGACCTGGTACGCTAGAAAGTCGCCCTTGAGCGCACTATTGTATGGAACAAACACGCATCCCGCTCTGAGGGTTCCCAGCCAGATGTATATCATTTCAGGAGAGTTGAGAGAGAATGCGCCGACTCTCTGGCCCTGACGAACTCCTGCTCTATGAATCGCAGAAGCTACCTTGGATGTCATGGAATCCAGATTTCCATACGTTATTTTCGATTCCGGCCAAATTATCGCTGTCTTGTCGCGATTTTTTTCCGCGATGCGAGGAATGAAAGAAGCAAGCTCGCGAAACCTACTCTCGACTCGGGGCATCTCTGGATTAGGCCCTAGGTTGATGGTTTCTAATTTATGTCTGCCGAGTTTGAGCGGAATAAAACCTTCTAATCACATCGCGGGGATGGAAGGAGCCTGTGGGAGTCTCCTATCAATCCCATAAGTGGCCGCCTTTTCGAGGTCCAGCCCATGCTTTTTGCACACGCGAGCAACAGTGTGAAGCATTGCTCTTCCGCCTAAACTGACCAACATTCCGGTGCCAAGGACAGAGAAGAGGTTCTTGTCCCTCCCGTTTCTGCCGTTTTTGAAGGCGTCTCTCGACGCAACCTTTGCAAGATGCCTGTAGGATGCGTAATAGACAGCGAGTTGAGATTGGCTGATGGTGAAGTTTGAGAAATCTTTACTCTTCATCAGACCCAAGGGCACGTTCTGCATCGGGGTTATCGTGAACTCGAACGGGTGGCCGTCGACTTCCGAGTTGCTCATTCGATTAATCAGCGCGACAGTTTCCCAGTTGTCTTCATCGTTCTCTGACTCTTGTCCAACCTGGACTGTAAACGCGGGCCTCCAGTAGTATTTGTTCATGACGTAGGTTCCCTCCCACACGATGTCCTGCCACGACCCGTCCGGTCCAATTTTCAAGGGAAGAGTCTTGTTTGGCATGTGTATCTTTGCCAGACGGTCGCTTCCTGTCTCGACTCCCACCTGCAAGCCTATCCAGTTGTCAGGACCGGCATGAATGATCTCTGAGATCTTCCTTACAAGATCAGGATATGCTGCCGGGATGGAAATTCTACCATGGGTCGGATTCGTATGGGTCACTCCTTTCGTTTCCATCACCCACTTGAAGAGTTCGGTTAAGGCTTCGTAGTTTGGCTCGAAGTTTCGGCCGTGCTTGAAAGCAAATATTTCATCGCTGTGTAGCCAGGCCTCTCCCCTCCCGGCCTTCACGTTCACTTCGATCTCCTTCCTTACTTTTTCAGGAGGATAATACCTGAGCGGCCTGAGAGTCACCTCACAGAAATCGCATCCAACGCCACAACCGCGCAT
>JAKAPU010000274.1 GCA_021806865.1 archaeon | reverse complement strand
CTATCTCCTTGACTGCTGACGAGTTGCGAGAGCTATGGCAAAGAGAAGTGCCGCTCCTCCGACCACTGTGAACGCGCTCACTTTCTCTCCTAGGAGTACGACACCGCTAATAACACTGACGATAGGAATAAGATAGAGCTGAATCGATAGTCGTGAAACTGCACTTTTGCTTACGAGCGTGTAAAACATTGAGTATCCAAGTACGGTGCTGAGTAGACTCAGGTAGAGGACAGAGAACCAGCCAATCTCGGACATCGCAGACACTTGCGCTACGAAGCTCCGGGACAAGAGAGGGAGAAGCATTACCGTTCCAATTGTTCCTGCTCTAATCGCGATCGGAAGTGAGCCATACTTATGCACCAGAGGCTTTGACAAGACCGCGAAGACAGCATACGCTAGAGCTGTGATTACAACCTCGATTGGCCCAGCTAACGATTCTGTCGTACCGTTGAGGTCAGAGAATGATAGTAGTACAGCACCAAGTGTTGCCAACGATAGAGCAACGATCACTGTCGTACCTATGCTCTCCTTGAGAGAGATTCTCGAAAAAATCACGATGAAGACTGGCCCTAGTGAGATGAGCAACCCGGCCAGGCCTGCGGAGACCGTGGTTTCTGCGTAATTCAATGAAAGATGATATGCCGGCACATTGGCGAACGAAACTACAATCAGTCGCGGTAAATCCTTTGTTTCGAATCTTGTTTTGGATCTCCCGAGAAATGGAAGGAGAACAAGGTAACCTGCGCCCGCAATGAACCACCTTAGTAAAGTCAGGTTGACTGGTGAAAGCTCGAAATCCGCCACGCGAATTGCTACGAATGCTACGCCCCAAATTAGACTAAGCACTGCAAGAAGTGAGTATGCCTTTATCTTTTGAATAATCTGTAAAGACGATTGCTCTGATCCAGCCTTCGATTTCTCTATTGCTTTGTCTTTGGTCAAGCTCTGATAGATCAAACCATCCTTGGTAAGTGTGAGCCAGTTATGTTGGACAAAACCATAACCTTCGCTTGAATTTCAGTAATAATACGTTGTCTTTCGATCTTGCTTTCAAATCGAGGTCGCAGTAATAGATTGACACAATTTGAGACGCATTTCTTGATCTGAAGAGATTTAAGTAGATGCGCCATCCAACGTGAATCGATTTTATCGATTATGCGATTGGGAGAATCTTGCACTTTCTGTGGTCGAGATTTACAAGGATGATCTGATGAAGCAATCGCTGATGAATACGAGAAGACTTTCGTTCATCGCAGGAATCATTCTGGTCGGAATATTGCTTGGAGGACTCATAATTTACATCGAGCAGGGCAGAATCGCTCCGAACACTCACACCGCCCCACTGAGCGTACCCATAACTCATAAACCCGTATTTCAGGGAAACTATCCTTTCATTCTTGGCTCCGGAAATGTGATGCAGAATGGCAGTGCCTATTCCTATGTTTGGATCAATGCTAGTGCTCTGGAAGAAGGAGACAGCTTCGTAGCTTTTCCCGCCCTAAACGTCGGACTGAAAGGCAATGGCCTGGACGAGAATAACTTTGCTGTAAACATAACATACACTGGTTCTGAGTATGGCGCCTATCCTTACTGGATCAATTTTTCTATCTATATACCCGTCCTCAATGCACGGTTGTATTCATCATATATAGAAGGAAATTTTTCAAGGTCGAGCGGTTCCCTCCCTGGATTCGAAGGAGCATTATTCTTCAGCCAGATTTCCAATGTAGTCGGAGATAGTTCGGAGTTTGAATTCTTCTTTTACATAGGCAATTCGAGTACTCCACTCCCGCAGTTGACACATGGTCCGGTTCATTAGCAGCAAAGCCATCCAGCATTCCACGGATTATTTTTCTACGCCCTAGAATGCTCAGAGTCTTGTCAAACCAAGCGGAATCAACATTTCGTTCTGTGATAGTCCTCCATGCACTCCGAGAAGCTCGAACTGCCTTCCTTTGGTATGCTCGTACCAGACTAGTTTTTGGTCGCGCGGAAGGACGAGAAGGTCTCCTGCTCGCTCCATGAATCGCCTGCTTGGGTTGTTGATACCGAACAGTCCCATTTCGATTGCGTCTTTCGATCTTAATACGACTGCATTGTTGCCGAGTATGTCTGCTAACGCTGACTGGACCTCATCCACTCTGTCCTTCTTCACATGGAGAACGACATCTCGGGGGCTCCACGATGGCAGAATAGAATTCCCCTGCCTGCTCTTCTCAAAAGCATTGACCACTTTGGGATAGTGGTTCAGGTACAGCGTGTCTTGAGGCGATACGTCAATCTGTCCATGGTCTGCTGTGATTATTAGCAGTGTCTTTTGGGCCGTGTTCCTATCGAGCTTGTCAAGAAACTCTCTTTTCATTACGTACGAAAACGACGATATCTCGGCCTGCGTCGAATCCGAGCTCGGACCGTGGGCGTGTGAGCTAGAATCTATGGCGTCCCAGTAGGCATAGACGAACGTCTTTCCTTCCAGACTCTTCAGCTGTTTCCTCAGTGTAACAGCAAAGTCTGCGAGACTGAAATACGGAACTACATTGCTACCCTTCAATGATAGCTTTGTGTATGCGCCTCTAGTGATTGGAGCTGGTAGCAGAGAGATCGAATGAATCCCAGACTTTGCAAACGAACTGTACACTGTTTCGCCTGAAAAGAGTATACGTGGATCCATTCTTCCAACAAGAGCATCACGCATGCTTTCTCCCATCGGAGTAAATGGCAGAGTCGTTATGATCATGTCTACTTCTTTCATGTAGACGTACCACTCCGGGAGTCCGTGTTCCTGAGGAGTGAGGCCTGTTGACAGAGTGGTGAGAGCCGCGGCAGTGGTTGAAGGGAAGACCGTAGTGATTGGGAAGACAAGCCCTTTTTCGGTTACAGTCTGAAAGAACTCTCCATCGGATATGCTCCTGAGCCACGCGTCATAGCCAAACCCATCAATTACCAATAAAACGATGTTCTGCAGATCGCCTAAAGCAAGCTTGCCAGAAATGTAGTCCAGAGGGAGCGTTGGTCTACTTGTTTCCAAGCCAAGAAGGCTAGCAATTGTAGAAGGCACGCTGGAGA
>JAKAPU010000273.1 GCA_021806865.1 archaeon | reverse complement strand
CGGATCGTATCGTGATTGTGTCTCGTCTTGCAGACGTTCGGTAGAAACCTTATAGATTTGAGACATGGTTTCGCAATTAGTATTTGGAATCCAGCTGAATATAAGCTGGGACTGTCGTGTTCCGATATATTCCGGAAAAGGAGTGTTTTGACAACAGGGCCATGCCCGATGTGGAGCTCTGACGTAGATCTCAGGTAAACTTGACGTAGGTGCCAATGGACCACCTTCACAGGAGAGACATTCTTATGCGAGCACATCTCTGAAGGATCGGACTCAGCGCCGGGCATCGATTGGTTTGATTCTAGCAACGTACAGTTCGAAGCAGGAAACTGATAATCTCGGCCGAAACTAGGGTCGAGTACATCTTGAGAAAAAGGCTCATGGCCCAGACTGTCTGAAAACTTCGATTTGATATGTCAGCTCACCAACCTGATCAGAATTATGATTGTTTTTCGCTTTGGTCCATCTGTTCGTTTTCTTGATTCGATCACTCCATTTGTATAAGGTGGACTTGGATTGACCTCTTGTTTGCTGGTCGAGCTTAAGACAAACAGGTTTAGATCGAATTACAGGTTGTTTGCCCTAATGATATTGATTCGACGAACGATGCTTTCGACTCCAAGTATGTTGATTACTCTCCTCATGTTGTATGCGAGGACAGAGAATCCAACCTCAGCATTGACTTTTCTCAAACCTTTCAGAAGCAAATAGCCTTGATTGAACGCTCGTTTGATCGTTCCGAACGGGTGTTCACAGAGCTCCTTCCTCTTTTGAATAATGGCCAGACCTTTCTCGCCTTTTGTCATGTGCCTCAACTCATCGATAACATCTTCGTATTCCCATCTTTCGATTATTCTGCCCTTGGTTTTGTTTGTCGTACAGTTATTTCTGAACGAGCACAGAGAGCATGCGTTATTCTCGGTCCAGTACCTTTTCATTCTCTTTCCATATCTATCGGTGTCCCAAGTTCTGAAGAGGAGTTCATGACGCGCCGGACAGATGAATCTGTCTCCAATTTCGTCGTAAACAAACTTGTCTTTTTGAAAATCTCTGGAAGGAATGCCTTTCCCATCCTTTCTGTATGTCGGGTACTCTGGAACGTACGGGATTATGTAGTTGTCAAGGCAGTCCTTCATTGCTTGGATGTTGAAGAAGCCTCCATCTGCAGTAACGTCTAGCTTCTCAACTCCAAGAACAGCCTTCGTGCTCTTTGCAATGAATGAAAGCCAACCGTGGTCTACAGGCTCATTTGTCACATGATACTCTGGGATAAGATGAAACTTGGAATCGACCGAGACTTGAGCGTTGTAGCATGGCTCTATCCTCTCGTTGTTCTTCATTGCCCTACATTCAGGGTCGGTGAAAGATATTTCGCTCCGTCCTGTTTGCCTGAGCTTGGTCAGAAGATTGGTGTATTCGGTCTTCTTGGATTCGAGCTTCCTTATCTCATCTCTTGCGTGCAGAGATGCGACATCGCTGGAAGGAGAGAAGGAAAAAAGAGGGGCAGAGGTAGCGGTCGAGTTGCTTCGTTCAGCAGTTCCTGCCGATGATGACGGTTGTGTATTTGGCTGCGGTTGTTCTTCACCAGATCGCTCCCTATCGTTTTCTTGAAGCTGCCTCAAATATTCTGCAATGTGGAGCTCAAGACGCCTTATCCTGTACTCAAGCTTTCCCTTGTTGAAATTCCTACTCTTTGAGTTCCAAGCCTTGAGCTTTGTCCCATCAATTCCAACGAGTTCTCCGCCTATCAAGTCAAGACCCTTGCATAGCTCGACAAATTTCCTGAATACCTTCTTTATCGAGTCAACATTGATTTTCCTGAAATCTGAGATTGTCCTGAAATCAGGCGTAAGCTTACGGAGAAGCCACATCAGCTCCACATTTCTCTTGCATTCCCTTGCGAGTTTTCTGCTCGACCTTATTCCGTTCAAATATCCGTAGAGATACAGCTTCAGCAAATCGTAAGGGTTGTAGGCTGGTCTCCCACCAAGATCCTTCGATTCGAAGTGTTTGAATCCGAGCTCTTCCAGATCAAGGCTATCCACGAACTCATCTATCAGTCTGACAGCGTTGTCTTCGTCGATGTATTCTTCGATGCTCCTAGGAAACAGTATGAGCTGATCCCTGTCTTGACCCTTCACATAACCATTGTCTGAGTCAGTCATGAAATAGTACTAGGGCGTACCGGAATATAGGCCTTCTTTAACGCCACTCCTCATAGTCTCTTTCTGGCTCCTCGAAACCCTTTACACCCAGAGCGGATAGCGACGAAGGAGATGCCAGTACCATCTTGCGTATCAGACTAAGAAGCTCTGGTTTCTCCCTCTTGGACAGTTTCTTCATGACAAGGTCGAGATCTAGGAAGGATCTGGGATGATTCTTGTACGTTTGTAACAGTGCGAAGACATGCTTGCAAGGATAGTAATCCGATGGGCAGGAACAAGAGGATGACTCTTTGTTTCCTTTCTTCAAAGACGCCTGAGTTTTGTATATCCCGTAATTGCCATCGATCGTGCATGAGATTTGCAGATCGATTCTCATGCGTTGGCGCAACCTTGGAGAATCCACGTACTCAGCCACTCTTTCTTCCAACGAACGTCCCATGAGTATTGCTACAGCCTCTCTCCCTGACTGGAGAGGTTGAGTTACGAAAACGTTCTGTTATTCGCAGATACCACATATTACGCATGGGTTTTCAGACAGTCTGGGCCGGGAGTGTTGAAATCTTGCCCTTTGTCAAAGCATGACTTTACCTCACTCGTGAGGCTTCCAAAAACATGGTAAAAGGATGATAACAGCAGGCGCGCTCATTTGTGGTTTCGATTCAAACCATGACCTTGGTAATCGTGTTCGGGATTTATTAGATGCGCTCGCCTAATAGAATGTGAAGTGGGGGTGAAATCAAATTGGTGAGTGCTAGGTCGACGACAAGGTGGGTGGGCGCTGCGTTAATCATTGTCGGAGGTCTGCTCGGCCTTTATGGATTGGTTCTGACAGGATACGCACCTCTCACAGCTGCTTGGTGGGGATTCAAGTTCAGCGTATTTTGGGGCGGGATCGCAGCTTTGATAGTGG
>JAKAPU010000053.1 GCA_021806865.1 archaeon | reverse complement strand
TCCGATCTCAAATTGCCCAGGCCGGGCGGGGCGAACGGCAAATACCCCTGAATTCCTAGGATGACAGCGACAAAGATCGCTACAACAACATTTGTCACAAGTAACGAAACAGTGTATTCGCGCCATCCCATCTGTCTGTTTGGATCGACGCCGAATAGCCGAAATACGAGCTGCTCAATCCTGGCCAGTCTCTTACTTACTGGCGCTTTTTCGCTCGAGACCATTCTGGCCAGAAACCGACTGAACAGTATCGCCAGTCCGAGGCTGCCGACGAATACAGCTACAAGCTGTATTGCGGCGCTGGGATAGTCCAACTCTCACATCGCACTACTATGAAACGAACCATCATCAAAAGATGCCAAATAAGCCTTTGTACGAAGGTTTTAGAGGCAAGAGTTCGCATTTATTGGTTCTCATCCACACTCGAAGTTCGTGATCGTTTTTGGAACTGGGTTTAGTAATTGCGTTTAGGCCATGCCGAATATCGTTCACGCATTTATCGGCAGCCGACACTTCCCAGACTGACTTTGCCAAAATCGAGATCGAATAGCATGGGAATCTTTCTTGAAAAGCAAAGCTAAATCAAAGACTCGCATTTAGGACGCATCAGCATATTCAAGAATTAGGCTTCGCATGCAAATCGACAAAACTGCTTTCGCTTGAGATTCATTGCCACATACTTTCAAAGCCATACTAAATACAATGTTTAGAATATTGAAAGCGAACTCTCGACACTAGTGACCGAGAAGCTCTCCAACTGAAAGACCTAGTTCGTCGATATGAACTACGGCCTACGCGCAGATTCGATTCGGTCAAATTACAATTGCCGTCTTGTATTGTTGTTATGAATGGCAATAGCGTCGCTCCAATGGGAGTTCTTCGTCTCGGAACAGCCAATCAAATGCGCATACTAAAATACGATCGACGCGAATACAGACCGATGGAAGAGAGAAGTATCAAGAGTTACTGGGTTGCTTCCGTAATCTTGGCTGCAATGACTGTTTCGATCTTCGGAGCGTACGTGGCTCTTGCGTTCCAGTCAAACCCATTAGTCTCGCAGCCCCTACCCATCAGCGTGAGCAGTCTCAACAAGACTGCTTCTGTTTCTAGTACCGTTTCCGGATTGGAGCTCAGTCTATCTTTGAATTCGGTTCAGTTGCAGCGTGGACAGAGTATTGGTGCAACTGTCACGATCTTCAACTCGCCGGGTACTGTGAACAATGTCTCGGCCGCGGCGAATTGGCCAATCAAAGGATTGACAACGGGCGCCTGTGGAACTCTCAATGATCCAGTGGGCTTTGCGTTGTTCCAAGGATATTACACTTTGCAAAATATTTCTTCGGCTGGTACACCTCTCGAACTATACTATCCAGGTGTTTACAACTGCCCCGCGACTTTTAATGTCAAGTACTACCTGTTCCAGCCGCACAGTTACAGCGCAACAATCGGAGTCACGCCATCTTTCGGTCCGCAGACACCGTATCCGATCACAGCGAGTGTTGGTGCCAATGGAAGCTGGACGGGAAGTGCCGTAAACGGCCAGTCGGCCGGTCACCATCTGTTTACCCCGGGAATCTACACCGTGGTGGCGGGCGATGAGTGGGGTGACATCTTGATATTGTACTTCGTAGTCGGCCTCACTTGAATCATGCCGACTTGATAGCTTATAGGGTCGAAACCGAGCCTTCCAGAATCGCGATTGTGGAGTCAGTTGGAAATAGGGCAACTAGTTCGGATTGTAAGGTATCCAGTCAAGAGCATGGCGGGCGAGAAGCTAGAAAGAGCGCGCTTATCCGAGCACGGTATCGCTGGAGATCGCATCTATGCATTTGTGCAAGAACATCCGCCGAACGAAAGATTTCCCTGGATGACTGCCAGAGAAGCAAGTGAGATGCTCTTGTTCAAACCGCGCTTCGTCGGATCTTCAAAGATCGAAGTTGATTCACCGGGTGGGAGGGTCTTTCAAATTAACGATGAAGAGCTTCTTGATTACTTTCAAACGAAGTATAGCAAGAGCCTTGTGTTGAGATTCGACGAATCCGGATGCAAAGACAGCAAACCGGTCTCGTTGATCGGACTTTCGACGATCAATTCGATTGGAAGAGAAGTTGCGATGGACGTTGCCCCTGAACGATTTAGAGCAAACCTGTACGCAGAGTGGAACTCTGGGGAACCATTCTACGAAGACAAGCTGGTCGGAAAGGTTCTCCAGATCGGTGACGCGGAAATCAAGATTGCCAAGAAAGATTCCCGCTGTGTGATACCAACTCTCGATCCATCAAACGCGAGTGCTGCTCCTCAGGTTCTCGAGGCGATCAAGAAGAACCATGGTGGCTGCGCTGGTGTGTATGCCTTCGTACAAAAACCTGGCGAGATAGGAAACGGGGATGCGATAAGACTCGTTGCCTAGATGGAGTTGCCGAAAATACTTCGTGGAATCATGAGCCCCACGACCCAGTTGGGCGCATCCACTACCTCGTGAATTCGAAGTTCAGCAGCAACCGAACAAAGCATGTATGCCTGCTCCTTCGTTAGACCTTTGGCCTCAACCAATCGTGTAATCATGTTTCGGACGGCCTCCTTGGTCGCGCTCATCAGATCAGGCGCAATCCCCGTTGTAGCAAAGTGTCCCGTATTTGATCCGAAGAGCGGTTTTGAAAAGTAGCAAGGCGAGCTCAGATTTGCACCCTTTACAAGATCGAAGGACAACGTCACGTCTCCCGGACACTCGATTGCAGTGACGCATACCTCGCCGTCGCCCTGAGCCGCGTGAACGTCGCAAACGGAAAAGAGCGCACCCTCGTTATACACAGGTATCAGAACCTTGCTCCCAGTAGTGAGATGCCTAATGTCCATGTTCCCACCGTGCTTTCCGGGCGGGAGGACATCGAAGTAACCATCCTCTCGAGGCGCGACCCCATAAACACCGCAAAAAGGATTCAACGGAACCTTGATTCCTTTTGCAAACTCCGCATACTTTGCGCCAGCGCGAAGCTTCCAAACGTAGAGCTCTGGTTTCGTGAACTCTTCAAGCAGACCCAGACCGGGCATGATACCGGTCCAACCCCAATCGGCTGGCTTTACGCTTTTGATGTTGACTACAAGAGCATCCCCTGGTTTTGCTCCTTCTACGTACACGGGCCCCGCGAGAGGATAGAGCTTTGAATCGTCAATCGAATTCAGACTCTCCGCGGTGCTCTTCTTCGTAACCTGCCAAGAGCACACTTCGTTGACTTCAAAGTGAACGCGGTCTCCCGGCTTGATTGATAGTACTGGCTTGTGTGACTTGCTCCACTTGTAGTGAAATGTGTCTCTTTTGATTACATTTCTTTTGGGCAAATATGTCGTCGAGACGAGACGAAACAGTTCATTTATGCTGTTCGGCGATTTGCAAACGCTCTTATGCGCGGGATTGGCCTTGGAAGACAGGCGGGTCACTATTTGGCTGAAATTCAGATAATCGGAGTCCCTATGGACCTCGGTGCGGATAGAAGAGGAGTGGACATGGGGCCCTCTGCAATACGCTATGCTGGCCTTTCCGAGAAGCTCAGAGCAATCGGCCACAAAGTGGAAGACATGGACAACATTGACGCGCCGATAGTCGAGGCAAGCAAGATAGAGTATGCCAACGCCAAGTACTTGAGCGAGGTCAAACAAGTCTGCCTTAGTCTTTCAAAGGTCGTGTACGCAGGACTCATTGCAAAGAAGATTCCAATTGTTCTTGGAGGAGATCATTCAATTGCGATGGGAACCTTTGCAGGGATCCACGCTGCGACGGGTAAGTCAACAGGCGTGATATGGCTCGATGCCCACGGTGATTTCAACACGCCCGACATCACCCCGAGTGGAAACATACACGGCATGAGCCTTGCACTCTCCTCCGGCCAGGGCTCAAAGTGGTTTCCCACGCCACCGTGGCCCAAGCAATCAGTTGACCCAAAAAGAACTGTAATAGTGGGGGCGAGACAACTGGATCCCGACGAGCGCTCTAACCTAAAGAAGGCAGGTATTCGCGTCTTCAGCATGTCAGACATTGATCGAAAGGGAATGAAGTCGATAATGAACGAAGCAATCAAGATTGCGAGCGGAAGCAAACACGAACCCATCCATGTTAGCTTTGACCTTGACGTTGTGGATCCAAGTGATGCCCCCGGTGTCGGGACTCCCGTGCGTGGAGGAGTGACCTACAGGGAGGCTCACCTCGCAATGGAGATGCTTTACGAGGCAGGAGTCATACGTTCGCTTGAAATGGTCGAAGTAAATCCCATTTTGGATGAGCAAAACAGAACCGCCGAGCTTGCCGTCGAGCTGATACTCTCTGCGATGGGCAAGAAGATCATTTGAGCATTTATTCCAATCTGGAAAGGTTTTAATCCACAGAAACGCCAACTTTCTTTTGCGATGCCAGAACAATCATGCCCAGAGTGTGGTGCCTCACTTTTCTTTGATTCTACCGCCAAACGCTATGTATGCAAAGGCTGCGGCTTGTATGTCACAAGAGACGAGCTTACGAACATCCGAGACAAGCTTCGCAGAGAAACCGACGAAAGCAGAAAGAAGAGAGCGGAGCAGAGCGAGTACCTCGAGTGGTGGCTCTCCTCAAAGAAGTAGAATCCCAGACGACAAGGAATCAGGCTCTTTCGTCACTGTAGCAAGCTGATCTTTGCCCAAGTTCAGTGGCAAAAGTCGCAACCCAACATTCAGTTTTCTGAAAGTCTTCAATCCACTTTAAGGCATAACGGACGACACAACTGACTTGCACTAGGTCGTTGACTAGTTCTTATACCAGGAGTGTTAATCTTCTGTATGGATAATATGGAAACACAATCTAAGCAAGTCTGCGACCACCATAAGGTCAGACTTCAGGTGAATGCATTTGGCGGAACAAGCTGTCTGGTTTGTGATCAGATAAGGAACCAGGAATCCCTGCGAAGAGGGAGAAGAAAGAGCTAATCCAATATTAGGCTAGTTCAAGTTCTTACAGCCAATGACTTGCGTCAAGCGAACCGTTAGAGGCTACCCAATTCTCGAAACATAGTCATCGCTTCTTCGATCGCTTTGCAAGCATTTACCATTTGCACAATTTGCAATTCAAAGTGATTAGAGCAGAGACTAACGTCTTCGAAAAATTGTAACCTGCGTGATCTGCTGATTCGGTAAACCAGCATCTAAGATCTGTATGAGAATTACTTTGTGCTGAGGTTAACTTCGATAAAGACGTCTTCGGGCACGCGGAGACGCATCAGCTGCCTCATGGTCCTATCGTCAGCATCAAGATCAATCAACCTTCGGTGAATCCTCATTTCCCACTTGTCCCAGGTCTTCGTTCCTTCACCGCAGGGGGACTTTAGAGTAGAGATTTTCAGTTTCTTGGTTGGAAGTGGTTGGGGACCTTTCACCTTCACGCCGGTCTTTTCGGTAATATCCTTAATCTCCCTGCAGACCTCTTCCAAGCCTTCAAGGTTTGTACTAGTAAGCTTCACACGTGCAAACTGTGCCAATTTCGTAACGACTCTTTCGCAAGCCTTGCGTATTTTGGACTATTTAGTCTTAACTAGCCAAGAAGGGCCGCTGCCACATTCCGACTAGGCTCAAAGTGTGATTTCGACGATTGGTGTATCATCTGGAAAGGTTTAGGAAAGCCCGCCACTAAATTTGCTTCGGCGCTTCCTCTTGTATAGATTTGACAGATCTGTGGACTTGAGCCAAGATTTGACTAACGGGATGCCGGTGTATCCTGGTGATCCGGAGCCATCGTTTGTACCAGCGGCCACTCTTGAGAAGAACGGCGTCAACCTGACTCGACTTGTCCTTGGTTCGCACACCGGTACTCATGTAGACGCACCGATGCATTTCATCCAGGGAGGCACGACAGTGGATCAAATGCCTCCTTCTAGGTTCATCGGAGAGGCCTACGTTGCTGATTTCTCGTCAAAGCCAATTGGTAGCGGAATCTGGTCAGACGATCTACAATCGATAGGCTCAAAGCTAAAGGAGAATGACATACTTCTCTGTTACACCGGAACCAGCGACAAGTGGGGGAACCCAGAAGTGAACAGTAACTTCACGTATCTTGCACCGGATGGCGCCGATTATCTCGTTAGCAAGAAGGTGCGCGGATTTGGAATAGATACTCTGAGCGTTGAGAAGTTCAAGGCCCCTTCAGCGGATTCTCACAAGACACTACTTCGAAACGGAATCTACATCGTTGAGTCTTTGAACAAGAACCTGAAGGTGTTTGGCGGCCAGAGAGTATTGTTCATCGCACTTCCGCTCAAGCTCCAAGGACGAGACGGCGCTCCTTGCAGAGCTGTGGCCGTTCCGATCGAATAGGTTCAAAAAATTTTGCCCCAGAAGAGTTGCAGACTGGGCATCTCATACGGAAAAGAGTCTGATCTCTACTCATTTCCAGCCGGGCATCCCATGAGTAACAAACGCACAGAGCTTTTCGCAAGTTCACTGAAACAATTGAAATCCGCTAAGAAATCGATAACGGTCTATCCCTCCGTAGCTTGCACCGAGGAAGACCTACTTCTCTTCCACACCCAAGAATACGTAAACATGGTGAAGCAATCCTCCGAAATCGGCGAAGGCTTTCTTGATTACGGAGACACACCCTCGTTCAAGGGAGTCTATGAAGCCTCCTTGTTTCCAGTCGGAAACACGCTGCGCGGACTTGATGAGATAGTGCTTGGGAAAGTGGATCATTTCTTCAATCCCGTGGGAGGATTGCACCACGCGAGAAGAAATAGGGCTGGAGGCTTTTGCGTTTTCAACGATGCTGCAATTGCGATCTCAAAAGCCTTGACCAAACTGCGATTGAAGAAGGTCGCTTACGTCGACATCGACGCGCATCACGGGGATGGCGTCTACTATGGATTCGAGTCAGATCCCAGAGTAATCATCGCAGACATTCACGAGGATGGGAGGTATCTCTACCCCGGGACAGGTTTCTCCTACGAAATGGGCAGTGGCAAAGCTTCAGGCACCAAGCTCAACATACCTCTTGACCCAAATTCATCAGACAAACAATTCTTCGATGCCTTTGATCGTGTGGAAGCCTTCCTGCGTAAATTCAAACCAGAATTCATCTTCTTCCAGTGTGGGGCTGACGGGCTTGAGGGAGATCCGATAACTCAGCTATCATACACAGCGGCAGTACACCGCCACGCAGCAAAGATATTGCACGAATTTGCTCACGAAATATGTGATGGAAGGTTGCTTGCCATGGGCGGCGGAGGATACAACCCAGAAAACGTGAATTCCGCATGGATTAGCGTGGCTGAAGAACTGTCAAGTGAAAGAAGTGAATAAATTAGAAAGAGTGTGGAGAAGGACTTGCGTCCTTCAGCTAGTCTAAGCCTTTGCCGCGACTTTTTCTTTCTCGGCAATGCCCTTCTCGGTGATTTCTCTCACGACGCCTGCGGCGATGGTCGTGCCCATGTCTCTGAGCGCGAACCTTCCGAGTTCGGGAAAGTCCTTGAAGGTCTCGATGCAAAGTGGCCTCAAAGGCTTGATTATGACGATGGCAGAGTCACCAGTCTTGATTGACTTTGGTTTCTCTTCCGTAGGCTGACCAGTCCTCGGGTCGAGCTTTGCCTCAATGTCTGAGATAGTAGCAGCCACCTGCGCTGTGTGAGCGTGCAGTACTGGTGTGTAACCGGCTGCGATCGCTGTCGGGTGGTGCACCACGATGATCTGCGCCCTAAACGCCTTGGCGATCGATGGCGGGCTTGAAGAAGGACCAAGAACTGAGCCTCTCTTGATTTCGCCCTTGCCGATGCCCCTCAAGTTCACACCGATGTTGTCTCCAGAAATAGCTTCCTGCATCTGCACGTGGTGAGACTCGATGGTCTTGACTTCAGCTGTCAGACCTTCAGGCATGACAATGACCGAATCACCAATCTTCATCTTACCTGTCTCGATCCTTCCCACCGGAACTGTTCCTACACCGGTGATAGAATAGACATCCTGCAGCGGCATACGAAGCGGCTTGTCGGTTGGCTTTGGTGGTGGTTCGAATTCATCCAGAGCTTCCTTCAGCGTCGGGCCCTTGTACCAGGGCATGTTGGTGCTCTTCTTGACAAGGTTGTCTCCCAGCCATCCTGAGACTGGGATAAATCGAATCTTCTCAATCTTGTAGCCCACCGTCTTTAGGAGCTTTTCCATTTCACCCTTGACTTCGTTGTATCTTGCTTCCTTGAAGCCGATGATCGGATCATCCATCTTGTTGACGCAGCAAACCACCTGATTGACACCGAGCGTCTTTAGAAGGAATGCGTGCTCCCTAGTCTGACCTCCTGCGCCAGTTCCGACTTCAGTCTCTCCCGACTTGCCAGAAACGAGAATCACGGCACAGTCTGCTTCAGAAGCTCCTGTGATCATGTTCTTGATAAAGTCCCTGTGACCAGGTGCATCAATCAGCGTAAAGGAGTACTTTGGAGTCTCGAATTTCTGGAATGCAAGGTCGATGGTGACTCCTCTTTCTCTTTCGTCTTTGAGGCTGTCCATGACCCATGCGTACTTGAAAGTATCACCCTTTCCGGTCTTTTCAGATTCCTTCGCAAATTCTTCGATTGTTCTTTGATCCACAGCACCCATGTCAAATAGAAAATGACCCATCGTGGTCGATTTCCCATGGTCGACATGTCCAGTAACAATGAGGTTCAAATGGGGCTTGTCTGCCAAGTTTCAAATTGCACCTTAAGTAATGCACAACTTCGCCTTGTGGCTTTTTAAACCTTGTGCGGGTGTTTCCCGGTTTTAGCGGGAAGACATCGCAATTCTTTCTTGCTCGTTCTTCTTCTTTATGGCAAAACTGTTCGTGTCGTTGTTTGCTGCCATAATTATCTCATCAGCAAGAATTTCTTCGACGCTGCGAGAAGCGGAGAAAGCTGCTTCTCTCAGGCCCTCTGATATGAAGCGGAGAGCAAGATCAACTCTTCGACTGGGCGCGATATCGACCGCCACGTGGTAGACGACTCCTCCGTAGGCAATTCTCGTAGTATCCTCGTTTGGAGCGGCGTTCTCGACTGCCCTAACCACGACCTCGATTGGATTTGCCCCTGTCTTTAACGCGATTATATCCAGCATAGCGCTGATTATCTTGAGAGCTCGCTGCTTTTTCCCGCCCATCCTGCCGGCGTTCTTAGCATACTTTTTGCCAAAGTGCATGATGTTGTTGGCAAGACGCTCGACGATATTGACTTCGAGCTTTCCAAACTTTTTGTGTTCGTGTCTTCCCATCGATGTTACGGCGATCGATGGCTTTAGCGAAATTGCTCTTTGCAATCCCGCGTCTTGAACCTTAATTCCTGAAACGTCCCATTTTTCAAATAGAAGCAGTTTTTGTTCGGGCATATTTTCTACCTTCTAGGCTTTTCCTTTCTTCCGTACACGAGTTCATTCAGAGATACATCATTGACTTTGAAGACCTCATACCTGACTCCAGGGATGTCGCCCATAGCGCCTCCAGTAGAACCTCCGATGCCCTGGACGCCCACCTCGTCGTGCTCATCGATGAAGTTCAGTGCGCCGTCGCCAGGTAAGAATGCGGTGACCTGTTTTCCGTTCTTAACGAGCTGTATCCTAACACATTTTCTGATAGCAGAGTTTGGCTGCTTTGACTCTACTCCAATCTTCTCAAGCACAATGCCTCTCGCTTGCGGCGAACCCTCAAGAGGATCTGCCTTCTTGTCAAGCATGAGCATTCTTCTTTTGTAATATTTGTCAGACCAGCGCAATCGCTGCCTCTTCTGAGCTTGCTTTCTAGCTGCAAACTCGCCATTTGGGGACTTCGACTTGCTCAAAGTAGGAACCATTCCCTCTGAATCTTATAAAAACGTAGCTGCACTAGTCTTACTGTGGTGTCACTATGTGGATCGTCTCAACGGAGTAGTATCTCTTAGCAAGAAGTCTCGCTTTCTCAGCGTTCCTTCCGGCTTTGCCAAGTATGGCACCTTTCTTCTTCTGGTCAACTACGACCGTGGCAGTCCTCGTGCCGTCTGGTCGTTCGGTCACTCTGATTTCCGATACGTACTGTGGATTTAGAGAATTCAATATTAGCTGCTTTGCGTCCTCAGCCCACTCGACCAGCTCTACCGGCTTGCCTATTTTCGTCTGAACCTTCTTGATAGTCTCTCCCGCCTTTCCGATCGCAAGACCCATTTCTCCCTTGTTGACAACGAAAATCACGCGCTCCATCTTTGAATCGATAATGCAATCCCTCGCAGTAGCGCCCGAAATATTCTGGAAGAGTGACATCAGCCCTAGCTCTTCTGAAGTGAGCTTGATCTTTTCAGTCAAATGCCCTAACACAACACCATTCAATACTCATTCTCGGTGTATTGTGGGCGTGCATTAACATTTGGAGCGATTTAAAGATACTTACTGAAGCGAAAGTGGCGTCTTGATCAGGAAGATTCTTCTTCCCTGGACTTTTTGGCAGCAGAGCGCTTCCGAGTTTTGGGTTTTTCTTCCTTCACTTCTTTTACGCTCTCGGCTGGAGCTTCGGCGGCCTCAGTCGTTTTCTTGCGTGGCTTCTTTGGCGCCTTTTTCTGAACCGCTTCCTTCTTAGGCGCTTCTTCTTCAACCGCCTTCTCTACCTTTGGCTGGAGCGCCACTGTTTGAGAAGAAACGTAATCGCGCGCATTTGAGAAGGAACCGAGATCAGCATCTCCAGGAGATTTTACTGCGATTACAGATACCCTGAACGGGATCCCGCAGGCTTTTCCAAGCTCCACAGGGTTTCCTTCGAACTTGACCGCAGGAACCGACTGGGCTCTGCAGTCGTCAAGGATCTGCTGAGGAATGTTCGCGGATGCTGACCATACCAGCAGCTTCGAACCTTTCAGTCCACTCAACACTTCTCGTCGACCTACGATGAACTTGCCAGTCTTCGCCGCAAGTTTCAGTTGTTTCTCAAGATCTCTTTTTTCTGCCATTTTCTTTCTGCAACTCCTTCGTTCTCTATACTCCGCGCATGAACACGTCGATCATTCCGGTCCCGACCGGAATCGGCAATCCCACGATGACGTTTTCGGTTACTCCTCTCAGCTCCTCCGTCTCGCCTCGAACAGCTGCCTCTGCCAGCGTTGGCACAGTAATTTCGAAAGCTGCCCTTGCCAAAACACTAGTCTTTGTTCCGGCGACTCCGTGTCTTCCGATCTGTTGCAAGAAGCCCTTGCTCGTCATCAGATCCGCGACGAGATAGATGTGCCTAATATCGACCTCTAGACCCTGTTCCTCCAGCGTGCCTATGATTTCCCTGACGAGAGCCGCCCTTGCAGCTTCAATCCCAAGCGCCTGATAGATTTCAAAGATATTGTTTGTAGTTGTGCGCGACTTGTCAACTCCTTCGATGGCTCGGACTTTTTGGAGGTTCGAACCAGAAGTCTGGATCTTCCATTCCTCGCCTTCCTTCACTACGGTGACGCGTTCGATGCCAGGGATTCCCTTCACCTTCTGGTTGAGTATCTTGTTCTTGTGGACGTGCAAGGAAGCAAAGTCGACATCCATCTTGACGGAGACAGTGTTTTTCTTCTCGTCAGAAGAGACTACTCTCTTTGGAGATTCGATTGCAGACACAATGTCACCAATTGCGCATTGTCTTTCCGCAAGCTTGTCCTTGCTGAGAAACAGAATTATTTCTCCCGAAGGGTCCACTTCTGCTCTGTCCACAACGTTGATCACTTTGGTGAACCTGATCTGGTTTGCAACATCCAAAGCTCGTGTTTGGGACTCTCTTGTCTTCTCATCCAAGAAGACATCCATTGAAGGAGTAGCTGGCTGCTTTCTTGCATCCACTAGCTCAATCAGCCTTGGTAGTCCCAGAGTTACGTCCCTTTCTTTCACACCGGCGAAGTGGAACGTTCTGAGCGTCATCTGAGTGCCGGGTTCGCCAATGGACTGGGCCGCAACGATGCCCGACGCCTCTCCAGGCTCCACTGTTCCTTTCTTGACGAGTTCGACCACTCGCTCACAGACCTTCTCTACTGATTTTGGATCGAGTTTTGATACCTTTAGTGCTTCCAGAAGATCCTTCTTCAATCTGGGATTCAGATCGGCCGAGTGCTTCTCAACCGACTTTTCAATCGTCGATTCCGCAGCTGCTTTCGAAGGTTCAGAGCTCAGCGCAACCGTGTCTACCAGTCTTTCAAGGTTGACAGCACGTCCGTGGTCGCTCTTTGCTGGATCGATTCCATCTTCTCCGTACTTGAACTGGATGACGTTGCCGTTTGGATCTCTCACGGTCAGGTCGTATTCCACCTTCAGGTGTTCGAGCGCGTTCACGAGTCTTCTCTGCATGTAACCACTCTGCTGTGTTCTGACCGCAGTATCGACCAGACCTTCCCTTCCCCCCATCGCGTGGAAGAAGAACTCGATTGGATTCAAACCATCTCTGTAGTTTGATTTCACAAAGCCTCTTGCATCTGGACTCTGATCGTGCTGTTGGAAGTGTGGAAGCGCTCTGTTTTGGTAGCCCTTCTCAATCCTCTTTCCACGGACTGACTGCTGTCCGAGTGCCGCGGTCATTTGACCAAGGTTCAGAGTCGAACCTCTCGCGCCTGTCCTAGCCATGATGATTCCAGCATTTTGCTGAGAGAACGATTTGTCGGCAATCCTTCCTGCTTTCTCTCTTGCCCTAGATAATTCGTTTGCCACGTAGAATTCAAGCGCATCCTCTTGGGACAATCCTCTGGTGGCTGGTAGTGTGCCGTTTTCGTACTGGCTATTGAGATCCTTAACTTTCGAGTAAGATTCTTCAAGAGTTTCCGAGATCTTTGACCTGACATCTTCAGGAAGTTCGAGCTCATCGAATCCGTAGCTGAAACCGGAACGAGTGATGAAAGCCTTCAGCAAGCGAAGAACTGAGTTGAGGAAATTCCTCGCTTCATCTGTTCCGTAGTCTTTTGCGATTCTGTGGAGAATCGAGTCGGCTTCTTCGGCCCCGATCGCGGCACGGTCGATCACTCCGCTGAGTAGCACACCGTTCTTGATAACAACGTCCTTTCCTGCGCCTCTCGAGCTCTTCTCCCACTTTGAGACAAGAACGTAGTTGAAGTCTGGCGGAAGGAAGAGTGAGAAGAGCTGTTTCCCGCTGTACAGAGGCACTGGTTCAGTCTTTTCTGGTTTAGGCAAGTCCCTTTCGGGAGAAATGCCACCCGCCATAGCAAGGTTGGTGAACTCTTCTTTCGTAAGGTAAGTTCCTTCCTTCGTCAGAAGATATGCAGCTGTCAAAAAGTCCCTGATCCCACCAATGATTGGACCTCCGTACCTAGGCGAGAGAATTTGATCCTGGACTCTCATCAGGGTGAGTGCCTCTGATCTGGCCTCTTCACTTTGGGGAACGTGGAGGTTCATTTCGTCGCCATCAAAGTCAGAGTTGTAAGGAGGACACACCGCAGGATGCAGTCTGAACGTTCTGTATGGAAGTACTTTGACATAGTGGGCCATCACCGACATTCTGTGCAGTGAAGGCTGTCTGTTGAAAATTACAATGTCTCCGTCCATCAAGTGTCTTTCAACGACAAAACCCGGAGCCAACGAATCCGCATGCATCTGGAGATCGGTGACGTAGTCGAGTCTGATCTTGATTCCGTCGGGTCGTATGATGTAATTCGCGCCAGGATGTTTGAACGGGCCGTTCAAAATCAATTTTTTCAGGAATTCGGTGTTCCACGGCGAAGCTTTCTCCGGAATAGTAAGCTTTCGTGCGACCTCGAACGGGATGCCAACTTCCGAAATGTCCAGTGAAGGATCCGGCGAAATCACCGTTCTACTTGAAAAGTCAACACGCTTACCTGAGAGACTTCCCCTGAATCTTCCTTCCTTGCCCTTCAGTCGCTGGCTAATGGTCTTTAGTGGGCGACCGCTCCTGTGGTGAGCCTGCGGGATGCCCGAAACTTCATTGTCAAAGTATGTAGTAACGTGATACTGCAGAAGATCAACCAAGTCTTGTACAATGAGCGGTGGAGTTCCAGACTCTTTGCTCTCTCTCACGCGTTGATTGACTCGAAGAATGTCCACTATCTTGTGCGTTAGGTCGTCTTCTGACCTAATGCCAGATTCTAGCGTGATGGAGGGTCTGACTGCCACTGGCGGCACAGGCAATACTTGGAGTATCAGCCACTCGGGCCGTGCGCTCGCCGGATCGTAACCAAGGAGCATCAGGTCATCGTTGGTGATTCTCTCCAGCCTCTCCCTGATTGCGACAGGCAGCAACCTAGTTGCTCCTCCGCTTTCAGTGATTTCGTGGAAAACCGTTGGCTTTGTGAATTCTATTTCGTACTGTCCACGACCGCAGAAATGGCAATCTTTAGTCTTTTTCACTTTCGTAAGAATCTCTCTTGATATGATTTCAATGAGCATTGGCGAGGAAGAAGACCTCTCGTCTAGTCTCTTCCTATACTCTGCAATGTCCTCTTGCGACAAGAGCAATCTTCCGCAAGCCCTGCAGGTTGAGATCAGGAGTTTGTGCACTTCGTCGACAAATGCGATGTGGATGACCGGCTCAGCCAGCTCG
>JAKAPU010000052.1 GCA_021806865.1 archaeon | reverse complement strand
TCCCCAGTTGTGCTCGTCGTAGGTTACCTTGACAATATCCGGCGATTTAGACAGGTGATCTTCAAGTTTCTTATTGTCCAGCGGAAGAGAAGAGATATCAGTGGAAAGTCCAGAACCGTGCCCTCCAAGACATGTTACTATACTGCCGGCACAGAAAATTCTGGGGCTAGTAATTTGCCCCGATCTTTCTTGGTCGCGTAGCTTGAAAATTGCATCAGCAAAGTTTCCAGCGTCGTAGACTGATGTGATACCACAGTAGAGAAAACTGTGCAGTCTTGATACGAGTCCAGAGTCCTCAGATCTTGTGAAAAACGTTGGAACTGGTTTTTCTTGGGTGGGACCGGTGTGGTGTCTCCCGTGCAGGTGGATGTGCATGTCCATGAGTCCAGGAACTAGATATTTTTCGGCACAGTCGATGACATTGGAATCAGCAGGAAGGCTCTTGCTCTTGGCGTGAAAAACATCAACTATTGTGCTTCCTTGAACAACTACAGTTGAATTGGGCAATAGTTTCTTTGAGATGGTGTCAATTACTGTGGCGTTTGAAAGAACTAGCGACATACCGAGGCTCGCTTTTCACCGATGTAAAAAGCAATTCGAAGACCTTTACTTTCAAGAGTGATGCTCTCTTGTATCTTTCTCTAGAACGCTCTTCGACAAAGATGTTGGCTACAATGCGTCTGCCCGACATTAAGTTTCGACTGATGTGAGGATTTAGGCGAATATGTGCTTTAATCCAAAGATGATCACACTATCGCTGGCTTGTCCTTCCTCATCTGCCACATCACAACCAGTACCGCTGTGACGGGAACAAGCACGACTCCCAAAGCAATTTGCAACGGAGCTGCGAGAATGTCTTTCATATTCTCTAAAACTTGATTACTGTACAAGACAAGCCACGCTACAAGCAGGACGATTCCACCCACAAGCAGTGGAATCTGGATAGGCCTTAACTGTGGAAGTCTTGCAGGTATGTCTCTTCTCTCCGTTTCACCAGCCGCAAACAGTACCACAACTGAGAGATATCCAAGCACCCAAACTAACCAGTTCGCTTGGAAAAATTTCCCAAACAAGTTAAACCTTGCAAAACTCATTGGAGATACGAACCAGATCAGTATCACGACAAGAGAGCAAAACAAGAATCCCCTGTCCAGAACGTGGCTGTTTTGGGCAAAACCGTAGACTCTTCGCCACGGCACTGGTCGATCTTCCCTGAGATCCACATCGGCGTGCTCAATGATTCCTATCGGATCTTCCTGGTAAAAGTACACTCGCTCCTTCGGATCCTTCGGCTGCTCCTTCCCATCCGCGTCGTACAATCCTCGCTTCACGAGCCTCGTCAACGGATAGAACCATTCCACGCCGCGATCTTTTGCAGTCGTGAACGAGTCCTGCAGCATGTGTAGGAACACTCCGAGAGATAGAAACGGACTAACCAGATACGCGACGAGAATCGCAAAGACGTTGTGGAACCTCGCCCGGTGGTACTGTTCATCTGCGTACCTCTGCGGCTTTACGTACCAGTATTCTCTGTCGAGGTCTGGTAGCAGCGCCCCAATTCCGACCAGAAGTGCAATCTCCGGCCTGCCGAAGAACACCAGCGCTACCGCGATACCGAATAGGAAATGGGTTGGTAAGTCCATAACGCACTGTTTGACTCAAAACATGCTCTTGTATTTAGGCTAGAGCCCAATCAATTCGATAATCATTGAGGCTGAATATAGAACGTGGTCTCGTTTATGTCTGAAGGAAATCCAATCTATTTCCTTTTGCAGTCACTGCAGATCACATTATTTCTGTCGCTGTCTGCGGATTTGGAGTATAGGGGGCCATTATTCGAACAATGATGTTAAATGCTCGTACTGCATTAGACTACATGTAGTACAATTTGAGCCAGAAAGCAACCTCCGTAAGATTATCAGCGACGACAGCTAAGCGTCTTGAACGCTTGGCAAAAGTGATTGACCGCCCAAAATCGCAATTGATTAACAAGGCACTGGAAGAATACCTCGAAGAATACGAGGATTATTTGGTAGCCATTGGAAGATTAAACGACAAGATAATTTCGGAAAAGGAATTACGGAAGAAGCTTGGTTTGTAGGATCGAGTACAAGTCATCGGTTCACCGTGACCTGATGCAGCTCGACAAGGCAACTGCGAGTAAGATTCTTTCTCAGATTGGTGAATTGCTATCAGACGATCCTAGTGTCGGAGAACGATTACATGGAGAATTTTCTGGTCTGTACAAATTGCGGCTTGGCGAATACATAGTAATTTACGCGAAGATTGTAAAGGACAGAGTGCTTATTCTCAGAATAGGACACCGTAAAGTCTACGAATGATGTCCACAATGTGATCATGAGTAAAAATACTGAACTTTGCTAAATTCGGTCCATAATCTGCAATTGACCGATGTCGTTATCTCTATCGTAACCCTAAACTATCGAGCTACGTAGTCAGTAAACGAATGGAAAGCAAACTATCGGTCGCAATCCTTGCAGGAGGAAAAAGCCAGCGTATGGGGACTGATAAGGCTCTACTGCAATACGACAGAGTTCCATTCATCAAGATAATCGTAGATGAAATGAGAATTATCGCTTCAGACATTGTAGTCGTGGTTGGAAAAAAGAGTCCGACCGAGTTCAGAGCAATACTCAGCGATGATGCGGAGTTGATGGCTGACGAGTTCGAACTGGACAATCCAATGGGAGGAATGCTGACTGCATTCGGTCGGGTGAAAAATCAATACATTGCTGTGCTCGCGTGCGACTCCCCTTTCCCAAACAGCAAGGCAGTGAAGTTTCTCTTTGAGCAGGCGGTCGGACACTCTGCCGCGATTCCAGCTTGGGATGAAAGCAAACTTGAACCATTGTGCGCCGTCTACAATGCAATTGAATCAAGGAAGGCAGGACTTGAGGCATTGAAAGCCGGACAAATAGGATGCAGACATCTGATATCGCACCTCCCAGATCCGAGATACGTCGATGTTTCAAACCTCAGAGTCTTCGACGCAGAATTATCGTTTTTGAAGAACATCAACTCAAAGGAAGATTACGATAGTCTTCCCAAGTCTTTCAAGAATTCAACGCAGGGCAGAGGAGCGCCCTAGTTCACATAGAGCCTCTGTAATTTGACTACTTGCTCTTTCAGGACTTCGTAATATCCAGCAACGCAAGTACTTTCGGCGCATCTTTCGGAAGACTGATCAGTGGTATTCCACTCATCTTCCTATTTCGAGAACTGGTACTGGCTATCCTCCCCGATATGCAAATCGGTCCAGGATGTAACGAAAGTAGCTCCAGAGCTTCTTTCTCTGTCGATGCACAAATAATACGATTAATCCGCTTCGAGCGAGCGAACATTTTGTTGAACCCTTCAATCAAAAGATAATCTGTTCCGGTCTCTTCGAAGATTCTCAGGATCTCACGAGGCTTCATACTTCCTGTGTTCCTCTTCTGTATTATTGCAAGTTCGCCTGGTGAAACGGCTACGACTGTCTTTGACCCAGATAGGGCGTAGCGATGAGTGTCCTTTGCTTTCTGATCTATCGTGAATTTGTGGTCGTATATGTGCTTGAGTGTGCCAACTTTGAATCCTTTCTTAGTCAATGATTTTGAGAGGGAAGTAATAGCTGTTGTCTTGCCACTGCCGCTATAACCAAGTACCTGGATTACTTTCAAAGAGTTTCGTCTCCAAGTGTGGGTATTGCGGAGATTTGTCTACTGCCTAAGAGAAAGACATTGAATGACTCGCCCTTCGATATTTTCTGACCCGCCTTGAGGTATGCGTATCCACTAGCACTTGAGAGGTTCTCAAGCAGATTAGAACCCCACCCAAGAGGAGTGCCAAGATATTCACCTGAAGACTTCCCGAGCTTGACCAAATAGAGCGCATCGATGGGACGCGAATTTCCAAATTCCTCGGTTGCCTTTGCCATCAAGCTCGCCTTTCCAAACTCAAGTGGCAAACCGAGAAGAGCATTGAGAACCGGAGCGACTATGAGAAAGAAAGTCAAGGCGGCGGAGACCGCGTGACCCGGCACTACGATCACCGGCTTTGTGCGAAACATGACGAGTCCGGCCGGACGTATGGGAACAAGTCTCACGCCGTGAAAAACCGTGGTGGATTGCGGCAAAGAAGACAGTGCATCCATGGTGTAATCTTTGGCTCCGACAGAACTCCCTCCGATAGTGATCAACGCATCAAGATTCTCGATTTTACTCGCAATAACACTTCGTATCTTCTTCGAGTCGTCGGGGCAAATCCCAACAGGCACAGGAACTGCTCCGTGCTCTAGAAGGTATCCAGACACTAGATTCATGTAGTTGTTGTAGGTTACGCCTGCTTTCGGACGCTTTCCATGAAAGCGCCTTAACTCATTACCGATTGAAAGTATTCCAACTCGCAGGAGGTTGAGAACTTTCACGTGTGTGACTCCGGATGAAATCAAGAGTGCGATATCCGAGGGAGTTAGCATCCTTTCCTTTGCAACTATTGTTTGTCCTCTACGTATATCATCTCCACGCTCTGACACGTTCGCCATTCGCTGTATCCTTCTTGTTACTGCAACCTGCTTTCCCTCAAGCCTGACGTGCTCGACCCGCACCACGGCTGTGGCTCCAATTGGTAGTGAGGAACCGGTTGCGACGTAGAATGCGTCTTTGCTCGAAATTCTTGGAACTCGACTAGAATCAGGAAATATCGACCCCTTGACACTGAACCGCACTGGATTGGAACTGGAGGCTTGCCTAGTTTCCTCAGACCTGATCGCGTATCCATCCATTGCAGAAATTGGCCTTGCGGGCAGGTCAACTTTTGACCTAACTGTCTCTGCGCTGATCCTACCGTGTGCACGATCTACTCTGACCATCTCTATTTCAGTTTGAGCTCTCTCTATCGCAGACAGGATCTTTCTCTTGACATCAGAGTAGCTTGCAAGCTTCAAGTATTGGACTCTGTAATTTGAACTGGAATGAGCTTTCATGAACGGCTTCATCGTGTTTTCGAACTAAATTGCATAAAGGGCGGTCGCTTATCAAATAGTACCCCGATATTCATTTTTCGTTTTTCTGGTACTGTCGATCCAGTCATGGTATGCTGGGTTTGACTTTGCTCCTCCCAACTTTGATTTAATCTTCTTGACCCTTATCGTAGTTATGTCTGTCATCGGTCTGCTCTCACACAATTTTCACGACTTGCACCGTCTGCTTCAACAACATACGAGTCGTTGGTAATTGCCTTGCAGCGGACAATGAATTGATAAAAATCTCACTCCCAGCAATTAACCTAAAGATTTACAGAGTTAGATCAGGTAAAGAGCCTTAGGATATATCGTTGGCCATCAATCTGAAGAAACTACAATCAATAGCCCGCCGCAGGCTGGAGTTAAAAGGTTCCGTTGAATTCAATCCTGTTCCAAAGGGCCAGATCTCCGCTCATGGATTGGGCAGGGAGTACCTCGGCACAAGGACAAACACAACCACCATGGCGCACACGATTTCCTACTCCGATTCCTCTTCGCTCGAACCCTCAGACGTGTTCCATGAGATGTGCAAGGCAAAGCTCAACGAGATGGGCTTTACTACTATCGAGGCGGCTGCCCTCGGTGTGATGAGTGACTGCTCGAAAGACGATCCGAAGTACATAGTTGATGCAAACTCTGCATCTGCAATAGTCATTGAAACATACGCAAATTCGATCCTCTTCTCGCTCTTCCCCGAAGAATCGAAGGAACCGAGAGAGCGGATGGCGCTTCGCTTCGAGTCCAGCGACGCGCTCACGACTCTGCACACCCAGATGGGATTTTGGGGCACTGGTGGGGTTTGCTACCACCTGGCTGCGTCCAAGAACTCTGAAACCTTCTTTCCTCAGGATCTCATCGAGAAGGCGATTGGTAGAGCCTCCGATGGCGAGGCTATCAGAAAGGAGTACGACACAATCAATTCCTTGCTAGACGAACTTCCAAAAGTGGATCTGAAGGCTGGCGTTGAAAGGTTCTCGGACACCGACGGCATAAAGATCGTCGAAGTGATGGTGCGATTATTCGCTGCAAAGACCGGGCTAGATTGCGAGTTAGGCTAATTGCGCAATTCTTCGACACACTCTGGCTTGAGATCAAACTAGATTGGAGAGCAAAACTGCCTAAAGGCATGCACCTATTAGTAAGTGGAACAACATTGTCCCGACGCATTTCTAACTCTCGACTAGAGGTGTGCCTGAAGATCATGGAGTTCTTCAAACCATTCGGCGGAACGCTAGCACTGATTTCTAGACGCAATGAGTTTCCGATGCAAATCTACTAGAGTTTTGGAGCCCGACTTGCAGCCGCAAGTTCGCATGACATTTTGAATAGCTTCACAGCAGCTTCCACGTCCTCCGGCTTGCGAAACCGAAAGGTGATCCAACCGCTCTCCGGAATGATGTGATGCGGTTCGGCCTTTCCCTTTGCTATCAGTTGATTTCTAATCTCAATTGGAAATGGAATGTCCGCCTCGTGATCTCCGCGGACATGACCTAACTCTCTCCTGCCAAGCCTGAACTCCGTTCCACCGAAACGGTGAGGCATTGCAACTACACCATCCCAGCTCGCAACTTGTTTCACGATCTTTTCCCGAGCGCTGTGAACAGTCATAGGAGTTGGATTTTCCTAGCTATTTCCTAGAAAAACTCGATCCAGTTGTCATCAGGATCTTTCAGATAGTATATCCCTTTCACGCCGTTCTTGTCTACTGGTCGAAACGCTGGAACTGCACCCTTTGCGACAAGCTTCTCGAATGTCGAAGCTGCGTCCTGCACCTTGAAGCCGATGTGATCTAGCCCGTCGCCAGGCACGTAGTTAGTAGCAAACGGCGAGTCGCTTGGATACCAGTTAAGCTCCAACCGCTGGTGAGAACGCGAGTCTTCCAGCAACACCCAAATCCCGCCGTGGTGCATCTTCCCCTCCCTGAGTTTCTTAAGGCCAAGAAGCTCCGTGTAAAACGAGAGTGATCTCTCAAGATCGGTGACCCTTATCCCAAAATACCTGAGAACCATGATGTTTCAAAGTACGCACAAGATGATTTAAGCGTAGAACCGTCTTCCGACGGCTCATTTTGCTAACGTCCTTGGAACTTGGGTTCTACTTTGCAACAATAGATGCCTCCTCAAGCCACTCATTAGTCATATTCCGTGCAACTGCATCGGACATTTGTTTTGGAGGATGCTTCATCAACCAAGCGCTCGCTTCCACTAGTGGTCCACCTCTTCCTTTCTCAAGTGCAACCTTGCAGTATCTTATCGCATCCACAACTATGCCAGCGGAGTTTGCTTTGTCATCAACTTCGAGCCTTGTCTCCATGTTGAACGGGATTCCTGGAAACATCGTCCCTTCTATTCGGATGAAAGCCACCTTTGTATTTCCGAGATAAGGGATAAAATCGCTCGGCCCCACATGGATCTGATCTTCAGGGAGGCGTTCTGCAAGCACGTTCTGCACTGCTTCAGTCTTTGATATCTTCTTGTACTGTAGCCTCTTAAGTTCCTTCAAATTGAGGAAGTCTGTGTTCCCACCCACATTGATCTGATAGGTCTTCCCGACATCCACTCCTCTATCTGAGCAAAGTTGAGCAAGCGTCCTATGGACGATTGTCGCGCCGACTACACCTTTCACGTCATCGCCAATGATAGGAAGATTCTTGATGGCAAATCTCCTGCCCCACTTTTCATCTGAAGCTATGAACACTGGGATGCAGTTCACCATTCCGCAGCCAGCTTCAAGAGCGACGTCAGCCCAAAACTCCGTGGCCTTCTGGCTCCCCACAGGAAGGTAATTCACAATCAGTTCAGTTCGAGTACGCTCCAGTTCGCGCAAGATCGAATCCCTCAGCTTCTCTAGAGAAGCTGTGCTTCTGACAGGTCTGACCTTCTTGTCAACTAATTCGCTCACTCCGTCGAGAACAGGCGACTCCATGACTTCGACGTTGCAACCTGTTACGAAATCTTTCCACTTGACCATATTTGGAAACTCGTAGATTGCCTTGCCCAGTGGTTTTCCGATCTTGTTTGATCCTACGTCGAAAGCGCTTACGAATTGTATATCCTCGACTCCACATCCTCCTATCTTTGGAAAGGAAGCTTTCTTTGTTCCCGGCTTACCCTCTCTCTGGAGGTCTACTCCCTGTATCAGTCCGGCCGCACAGTTACCCACTCCGATTATACCAACTCTTATACCTGGCATATTTTACAGCGGTAAAATAGTATGAGATAAATGTTTCCCGTGATTCGAAATCTCCAATTTATTAAATCAGCAAAACAAGGGTATGTGAAAATGCAATTCGTAGACCGGCTGAAAGAAAAGGTTCAGAAGGAGAACCTGTGGTTCTTCATTCTGTTGCTCTTATCAACTGAGAACCGATATGGATACGAGCTCAGAGGATTACTCAAGACAAGGTTCGGATTTTGGAGCGGCAACGTAACAGCTTACCGAGTACTCTACAACTTGGAGAAAGATGGGCTAGTCAAATCAGAGGCGCAAGAAAGAAGAAAGTACTACAGGATAACTGATGCTGGCCATAGAGAGGTTGAGGCAGCGAGAGATTTTCTTCAGAGTATCATAGCCGAATCAGAGGAGACAAAACCAAGTAAACGAGTGGAAAAGTGAAGTAACTCGCTCATACCTTGAATAGAACGTCTTCGTTTAATTCGGATGAGCTGCTGAACCCTGCACAGTTCTCTCTAGGTTTTTCTCCATTTGACATGGCAGAACTTTTGTAAGAATAAGAAGGACCTTGCTTCGAACATTCATAGACTGGTCCGAATTTCAAAAAGTATGGCGTGTTCTCTGTGATTTGTCGATCTCCAGAATGGGAAAAACATTTGACTCGACCTTCCTCGAATATTTAGAGCCATGAACCAGAAACCTCAGCACGATCCGTACAAGCTCCCAGAGGACCTCCCTGTTCCAGTTGACGATGGAGCTTACCATCTTCGAGGAATGCGAATGCCCGGAGTCGTACTGCGATCTACCAGAGATCGCATAGTAGACGTAGGCAAGATTTCGAATGCCGTGTTTTTCTTCTATCCTAGAACTGGCAAGCCCGGAGTGGATCAGCCGAAGGGATGGGATCTGATAGCAGGAGCCCGCGGCTGTACTCCAGAGTCCTGCGCCTACAGGGATCACCATTCGGAGTTCGCAAGATTAGGCTACAAAGTCTACGGAGTGAGCACTCAGAGCAGTGAAGATCAGAAAGAATTTGCAATTAGGTCGAACATCCCATACGAGATTTTGAGCGACTCCAAACTTGAGCTGACGCTCGCTCTCAATCTGCCAACTTTCAAAGTAGAAGAGGTTCCTGTGCCACTCATAAAGAGACTGACGATCGTCGTCCATGATGGTATAATTACAAAAGTGTTCTACCCGGTGTTTCCTCCCGACAAGAACGCCGTTGAAGTTCTCGACTATCTGGGAACGCAACGCTAAAAGGAACACGTGTTTGTGCGTTCGATAGAGCTCAAAAGTGGGACTGTAGTCTTGAGGCCAGAAGAAGTCAAGATCGACTTTCCAGCAATCACATGGGTCAGAGTTCGCGGTGGAGGGAGAGCAGGCAGGATGAAGAAACGAGTCCTGAAAGATGGGAACATCATTCGAATACTAGAGTTATCTCGTGCCTGGAATGAAAGAGAATGGTGCAAGAAACCCCACAACGGTTACGTGCTCTCCGGAGCATTGAACCTGGAGTTCGAATCTAACGCTAGGAGATTAGTAGTGAAGAAAGGACAAGGATTTTCGATACCCGAAGGGTATTCCCACAAGGCAAGCTGCAAATCTCTCACGAGACTTTTCATAGTTGGTTAAAAGATTGCAGATGCCACGCTGGCAATCTAAGACATGTCAGGGCGCATACGAATCAAAGAGGCGACGACATTGCAAAAGACTCACAGAGTTTCCAAAAAGATCAGAATAAGACGCTCGACTCTCAGAGACATAGATGTACTGGTTTCTCATCGTAGAAAAATGTGGGAAGAAATTAGGCGAAGTTCGCGCGGTCAGCATCTCATTAAAGATCTTCCATACAGGAGGTGGCTTCTCGATCTGATTCCCAAGAGAAGATTCATCGGATTTCTCGCCGTAGCAAGCGACGGCAAGGTGGTTGGTAGCGGAGGCGTGTGGCTGCGCGACGAGCATCCAAAGCCCGACAGCAAGAGGACTACTGTGCCGTACCTGCTTTCGATGTACACTGTGCTAGAGTTCAGAAGGAATGGAGTTGCGGCTAGTATAGTGAAAGAGGCGATGAACTGGTGTAAAAAGAAAGGCTACAACATAATGCGACTCAACGCATCGAAGATGGGAAGAAGGGTGTACTCCGACTTGGGCTGGGAGAGGACGTGGGAGATGAGGGCGCACCTCTAGTATGGAACTTGAGCCAATGATTGCACACGGCTCAAGGATGAGTTGGACAGGCATCCTGCGCCCCGGCGACGAGTTTGCACGTGCAAGGAAATCCAAGCTTGCGGTTCTCAAAACCAAATCTGGTCCACCGCTGAGACGCTACTTTGGCAAGTGGGCGAGCGCTTATCGACGCTTCACCACCAACCTTACTTCACCAAAGATTGTTGTCAAGACGCTTGAACTAGGTGAGCATCCGAGCGATGGGATTACCTGTGTTCTTCACTGGGTGGATCGAAGAGACATGCTGCGCTCCGACAAGGGAGGAGTGTGCTTCGGCGATGGATGGCCCGTAAAGCTGTGGGAAGCATTCATTTCGCAACTCGACCGACTGCCTAACGGAACTGTCGGAGAGATGCTCCGAAGCTTTTCAGAGTCCACTTTACTCGACTCAAATGAGCCGGTCTCAGAGTGGCGCTCTAGGTTGAGGGAAGGTAGGATGCTACTTGAGGAAGAGAAGTCGGTGTTGGGCGAGAGCTGGCTTCCTGCGCCTGCTATGCTGGTTTCTGAGATAGGAACGAGTGAGTGCATAGTTTCCTAGACTCCGAGAGCCACTTTCTACCGCACGTTACCCGAAGCTCTTTCCTTCCCCGAGGCAAGCAGGAGAAAGCCAGATCTGGAAAGTCAAGCCAAGTACTATCTAGAGTGCACTCTTGCAAAGCTCCATCGAGTGAACTTCGGCCCAGACGACTGTATCGAAGATAGTGCCTACGCACTTACTCCAGAAGTTCTGAGGCTTCAAGAATCGTTCACTAGACTCGAAACAGAGCGCATAGCAGATCCTAATCTTGGCTTGCTTGACAGGTTTGGTACGCGGCCTTGATTTTGCTTTGTTTCGGTAATTCCTGAACGTGGGATATGCATTTTCCAAAAGCAAGTGATTCCTGACACTCTTTGAAAGTGGGAAGGACATTTATGCAACTGCATATCCCAGCGAAATCTTGGTGATACAATTGCCAACTAGCATAAACTATCGCTTTACTCAGCGTTTCCGAGTATCTGCAGACCGAGCTTACAAGTGGTGCACTAGTTACGATCCGTCCGATCTGGAATTAATGCATGAAAATGGTAAACGGGAGATTGAGCAACTCTCTAAAGACGCATTCATACTAACTGACACGTTCCACAAAGGCAGTGAATCTTTTTCCAAGACAAAGCTCGTAAGGCTGCATCCCCGCGAAATGTTTTGGACAAATACGCACATCGCTGGTCCGAACAAGTATTCCCAATTCCTCTACAAGATAGTTCCAGAGGGCAAGGACAAATCACGCCTTGATTTTGTCGGCCTCCAGCTAGAGCCGCAAGATATGACAAGGAAGCAAGCAACCGCCTTTGCACGCAAGGTGCGAAAAGAAGACTCGGGCTCGTGGAAGCATCTTGCAAGCGCCATGGAGAAAGAACTATTGAAATAAATTCGACTAGTTTGTAACTTACTGTTTCACTCACAAGCCTTGCAGACGCACGAAACTCCCTCGCTAAACAAGGTTCTCAGCCGTGGAATATGTTGATCTAAAGGTGCTAAAGCCAGAAGACTCTGGAAGTGCCCAGGGATCTCTCGCTAGATGGATGAAATTTGATTAGGGCACTCCAGTTCAGAATCCTCTAGGCATCACGGCTTTTTCGCCGTGATGTGCGAGCTGTGGTAGTCAAACGGGTACTCGCCGATGTTTGTCGAAGACATGTGCTCGATTTTCACATCCTGAAAGCCCGCCGCCGAGAGCATCTTCTTGTAACCTAGGTCGGTGAGAGCTCCGCTGATACATGAGGACCACGAGTCCACATCCTTCCTTGCGCTCTCCGGTATCTCCCTTTCCAATGTGACGTCTGCAACTGCAAACATGCCTCCATGTTTCAACACTCTGAAAGATTCGTTAAAAACGGCTTGCTTGTCCGGTGAGAGGTTGATCACGCAATTTGATATCACGTAATCAACACTGTTTGATTCTATTGGCAGGTGCTCTATCTCGCCCAACCTGAATTCGACGTTTGAGTACTTGTCGCCATACTTGGCCTTTGTCTCTCGCGCTCTCCACACCATCTCTGGCGTAGCGTCAACGCCGATTGCTCTTCCTTTCGCCGTGACCTGCTGGGAGGCCCTGAACACATCTATCCCACCCCCACTGCCTAGATCGAGCACCATGTCTCCCTCCTTCGGCTTGAAGAGCAGGAGTGGCGAACCACAACCAGCGTTCACGGAAGAAGCCTCGGCTGGAACCGGATCGCCTATCGGGATAAGGGAGGACGAGCAACAGTTCCTATAGCCCGAATCTCCACAACATGCCGAAGATGTTGCTAGCTTTGCGTATCTTTCCTTCACTGCTTTTCGTATTTCTAATTCCGAAATCTCTGACATTTTTTCTCAAGATTTTACGTCGGAAGCGGGGTAATTTATTGACCACATCGCGAAGACGTGTATCTTCCATCTTCTCTTTTCTCTATCACCTGGTGGATGGTCAAGCGTCTGAGTATCCTTGAGAGTACTTCCTGATGCAAACCCGAGGAAACTCTTAGGACAGAGAAGGAAACGGGCTGTTTGCTAGCACATATCGAACTGCAGACCTGACTCTCCCTCGCTGTTAGCTCAACGCACCTGTTATCTTCGTCGAGGCAGCATACCATCGGCAAGGATTCTGACATAACTCAGCCATGAGTGGTGGTGCTATTTATTGACTAAACTGGGCTCTGAGCATGGCAACGTGGAATGCGAGATGGAAGATTTCACGTGTTCAGATAAGATTGCTGTCGTACATGTGTTTCAGTTTCTCGCGCGTGTCAGTCGTAGAAATCTCGAAGAGTTGCACCTTTGAGTTATTGACCAAGCATTTTAGTTTGATGCCCATGATTGTTTCCAGATACCCTCTGAGGAACTCGTGGTTGATCGTCGGTTCGTGAACCACTAATTTTGAATCCGTCGTTGTTGACATTTTTCCCCAGCCCGCATATTTGCTCTTCTCGATCAGCACCTTCGACCAGTTCTGGGGAAGCAGAGGATCTATTCCCTTTTCAAGCAGAATCTGAGCCGCGCTCTTTGCTATCTGCGCACCCTCGTCGTACGCGGAAATTTTCAACTGTGATATCAGAAAGTTGAGCGATTCGGCCCTTATCACACAAACACGCCTGTTCTTTGATTTCAGCTGGTTGCTGTTGTCTGAGTTCTTTCGGATGTTTTCGGCTATCCAAGCGATGCCATCTACCGCATCAACCCTTGAGCCTTCTCTAGGTCGCCCGACTAGCGCCTTGAGCTCTCTCGCACAGAAACTCTCCTTGACTGCGAGCTTCAGAAGCCTTTTCCTCTCGGAGACCTCGGGGACGCGAGCAAGCACGCGCGCAACACCTTCAGTGATCTTTTGCATGCAAATGTTAAGATCTGGGTCAGGCGCTAGATCCTCTTGTGAGAGGATCCTCGTCATCGCAATGTGATTAGAGACAAGCTGCTTTGACTTACCTACCATTCGTCCGATCTCTTCGTACGTTAGTCCAAAAGTCTCCGAGAGATTTCGGAAAAGCAGGCCTTTCTCATAGTCCGAGACGTCCTGCCTCTGCAGATTTTCAACCACGGCCATCTGGAGCATCGTCTTGTCATCTATTTCCTTCAACTCCGCCCTAATGGTGTTCCAGTGGAGAAGCTTGACAGCTTGCAACCTGCGATGTCCATAAATCACCTGGTAGAAGCCCTGCTTTGTGGGGTGGGGCCTCACTCCGATTGCCTCAAGCTGTCCCTGCGCCTTCATCGAGGCCGCTAGCTCTTCGATATTTTCAGGATCGGAATATCGTGTGTTGTACAGGTTTGGCTCCAGCAACTGCACAGGGATCTCTAGAATCTCTGCCACCGATATCAATCGTGCTGCGAATAGTCGCGTCTCTTAAATTTTTACGGCTTGATTTCCCGATTCCTTTCTAGAATAGCCTTAGCAATTGGACGAAGAGTGCCGAAATCATAAGATTCTCAAACGTAATCTAGATCTAGATTCTTCAGATCATTGCCTTGCAAATCTTTTCCAGACGCTCGGGCCGTCGCTTTGCTAATTTTAATTTCCGAGTGTACTAGGCTGTAGTGCTCTGCCCAGAAACAACATCTAAACATCATTTTCTGAAAATGTGAGAGTGCACCTATCTTGTGAGTGGAAGCAGTTTTCGATGCTACCCGTCAATCACTGCGTCCGCCTCGATCTCCACAAGTAT
>JAKAPU010000272.1 GCA_021806865.1 archaeon | reverse complement strand
GGACGGCCGCACCTTCTCAAACGTTCAATAAAAATATTCTTGCTTCGAAAACTTGGATCAGCTTTCCTCTGGCGGCCGTTGTGACTCCCAGAGCTGCATTCTCTCAAGTTTCTGCTTTGTCCTGTACTTTTGGAGCATTTCATAAGTCGCTTTGTGCGATCCACCTTTGGCAATTTTGTCAATTGCTTCCTGTGCGACTTTCGAATCTTCCCCCTTCCCAATTATCGCGACTGTATGCCCGTAAATCGAGATTTGTGTACTAGTAAGCTCCTCGATGATTTTCCTTGCTTTGCCTTCCGTTCCAATCAGCCTGCTTTTTATGCGCGTCATCGCATTCTCGGATTTACCAGAGTATTCCCGAAGGTCGATCATAGTAAGGACGGTGTCCGCTTCGAGAAGTGAGAATGCCCTTTGCGGGGAAAATCCTCTCGCAATGGCGGAAACGATGTCAAGCGCCTTGAATGGGTTTGATTCTATCAATGCCTCCGGCTTGAATGAAATGCGAGCGTCGCCAGTTTTTCCATCTATTTCCAACGCAACACCACACCTGCGCTCAATTTCGTTCTTGACTATACCCTCCTTTCCTACGAGGGCCCCTACCCTTTCCAAGGGAATCCTAACAATCTGCTCTGAGCTCATTCCGGAGTCACTCCTATCTTCTTCAGCAACTTCTCGTCTTCGATCGTCTTCACGCCTCTCTTTTGAAAGAATCTGTTGATGTTTGAAACATCGCGCTTCAGAAACTCGATTGCCAAAGGGTGGCGCTTGGAAACAGCAGAGCTGAAGTCGAATATTACAAGTCTTTGTCCAAGCTTCAAAACATTGTACTCTGAGAGGTCGGCGTGCACGAGCTCTGCATCAGTGTAGATTCGTTTCATGTAATCTACGATTTTCAAATAGTCTTCCTTTGTTGCTTCTGTGTCGATTAACCTCGGCGCAGGAATGTGATTTTCTCCGATGAATTCCATCACAACCGCGTTTCCCTTAAAGTCAAATGGGGCAGGTACATCTAGTCCAGCGTCATGGCACTGCTTCAAGTTGATGAACTCCTTTCGTGCCCACAGCTCAGCAACACCTCTGCTATCCCTCCTGATCTTGACAAATCTTGGATCGCCCTGAACGTATTGTAGCCGACGCTTGTAATCGGATGATGCAACAAGGTATATTTTGACTGCTACGCTCGAGCCATCGGATCTAATTCCCTCGTATACCCTAGCCTCCTTACCTGTGCTTATCACTCCGTTCAAATAGGAAAACGCGTTGGCATTTACGAGATCGTAAAGTATCATCAGGGTCTGTCTGTCAAATACCTCTTCGAAGACCGCCCTCTCTTCTTCATTTTTGAGAATTATTCTGTCCCTCTTGTCCACTCTCTCTGCCTTTCTGTGATATTTTTGAAGCGAGCGATCTTCTTCACGCTCACGAAGATGTTTCATGTTCTTTGTTCACCTGCAGTTATGTCGCACGATTAAGTCTCAAATGAAAGCGCTGTATGTGGCGAAGGCTCATTTTGAGAACTTGTAAATCATCAGAAACGAAACTTGGCCGACCTTCTTCACCGCTCTTTCGTTAGCCAATTCTTCGTCTAGCACACAGTCAACAATCCTGGAACCTGCCAAGTTGACAATGCTTGAGCCTCTGACAAGTTCGATGGCCTGCTCTTCACTAACCTTCTCCCCTCCAAAATAGTCTCTGGAGATGCTCATGTCTATGTTTCCCCCACTCACCGTGGTTCCAAGTAGCTCTTCATCGCAGATGTTGACAAGCACAACATTTTGGTACTTGATCCTTCGTGCGATGAACTGCTTTTCCGAAACTGTCAATCGAATTACGCCAGCAGCCCTGTCAGACTGACTCTATTCGTTCGAAATTTAATATAAACGAAGCGGTAGTTCTTTAACCACGCCTCCAAGTCTTTGGCAACAGATGGCAGACAAGACTGCACTAATCATACTTGGGAGCGGACTATACGAGCTCTACAAAGAGGATGGCTCAAAGATAGTAAATGTGACCACCAAATATGGTAATACCACAGTCACGGAAATCAAGGGCATCGGCCCTGCACGCACATTTGTTATACTCAGACACGGTTCTAACCACACGACTCCGCCCCACATGATCAATTATAGAGCCAACATACAGGCCGCAAAGGAGCTTGGCGTGAATTACATCATCGCAACGGCATCGGTCGGAGCCATCAATCCGAAATACTCAGTTGGTGAGTACGTGTTAGTAGATCAGTTCTTGGATTTTACAAAACACAGGGAGTTCACATTCTTTGTTGATCCTAGCGAAAGCTTCAGACACACAGATATGACTCACCCCTACTCTGAGCGCGTTAGAAAGGCACTGATCAAGGCAGCAAAAACTCAGAAGATACAGAAGTTTCACACCCGGGGAACTTACGTGTGCACCGAAGGTCCGAGATTCGAGACACCCGCAGAGATCAGAATGTTTCGAAGAATGGGAGGCGACGTTGTCGGCATGACTGGAGTCCCCGAAGTTGTTCTAGCAAATGAAGTTGGCATAGAGTACGGTACTCTATCGCAGGTTACCAACATGGCCGCTGGTCTTCAAAGCAAGATCACGCAATCCGAAGTGGAAGAGATTATGCAAAAATCCATACAACAAACAAAGAAAGTGATCAACCTCGCATTGGAGGATCTATTGAAGTGAACGCAATCACCAAGAGGCTTCCCGTGCCTACTTCGATTTTGATACGCGATGCGCGATTTGTTTTGGTCGACGGAGGGTACCTTTCAAACAAATCTGTCCTTGTGAGCGACCGAAAAATAGTCGACATTGGAGATACTGAAGAGTTAATCAGAAACAATGGCACTCCTGAGGAGACAATCGACGCAAGTAAGTGTGTTGTGGCTCCGGGTCTCATAAACAACCATTCTCACATTGCCATGAGCCTTCTAAGAGGCTTTGCCGAAGATCTGCCTCTTCTCAACTGGCTGAGAGACAAGATCTGGCCAGCAGAAGCAAAGCTTCAGCCAGAGGATATTCATATCGGTGCCCTAATCGGCTGTGTTGAATCCCTTCTTGCTGGGACAACATCGATCACTTCCGTGTACTTTTATCACCAGAACGGTAGTGAAGCCCAAGCTGTGTCTGAGAG
>JAKAPU010000051.1 GCA_021806865.1 archaeon | reverse complement strand
GCGGCAGTGCATAGACTGGCACGGTGTTCGAACGCGTCTGGATTTGAACTATTGGAAGTAGTTCCTCTGCACGTTGCATGGGTTCTCCTACCCCTTCCAGTGGTATATAAGAAAATCTTTGAACCATATGAGGCGTTCGTCAACTGGCCTAGCTGTGCTCAAAGGCAATAGATTCACGTTATAAACCGTCCTTAGCCATGTTTGTGCCATGAGCAATCCTGCCGGGCAGGCCAAATCAAGCGTCAAGATGGCAAAGCCGTTCAACAACGATACCATTGAGAAAAATGTCATTGCAATTCTGAGGTCTGGCATGCTTGTCCAGGGCAGGCATGTCAAGCAGTTTGAGATCGAGCTTTCGCAATACATCGGATGTAAACACGTCGTAGCTGTGAACTCTGGCACCTCCGCACTTCATTTGGCGTTGATGGCGGTCTCTGAAGGAAGAAAGGTCTCAGGTCACAAAGAGGTCATTACGACACCTTTCAGTTTTGCAGCAACAGCCAACGCCGCGATCCATGCGGGCTGCGTGCCAGTGTTTACAGATGTCGATCTCGAAACTTTCAATATTGATACGGAACAGGCGGAGGAAAGAGTCAGCGAGAACACCGTCGCCATCGAGCCTGTCGATGTCTATGGACTTCCCGCGGAGCTTGTAAGAATCGGAAAGATTGCAAGGGAAAACGGATTCGGAGTCGTCGAAGACGCAGCAGAGGCAATTGGTGCAACTCTTGGAGGAAAGAAGATTGGCTCTGTTTCGGACGTGTCATGCTTCAGTACTTACGCCACGAAGAATCTCCACACTGGAGAAGGTGGATTCATCACGACAAACGACGACGCCCTAGCTGATCAGCTGAGAATGGCGAGAAACCAGGGTCAGGTCGTACGCTACAGCCAGAAGATACTTGGCTATAATTTCAGAATGCTTGAAATTTCTGCTGCGATTGGCTTGGAGCAGCTAAAAGTGCTTGACTCGTTGAATGCAAAGAGGAGAGAGAATGCGATTGTTCTCAGGGAGGAGCTTGGCAAGATCGACTCTCTCGGTTTTCAAAAAGTCAAAGACCCGAAGGAGCACGCGTGGTATCTATTCTCACTCACAGTGGACGAGAGAAAGGCTGGCATGTCACGCGACAAACTCGTAAGTAAAATCAAAGAGAACGGAGTCGACGCCGATGTCGCCTGGCCCACGCCCATACACCTTCAGCCATACTTCAAGGAAAAATACGGATACAAAGAGGGCGACTTTCCAAATGCAGAGAAGATCTGCAAGAGCGTCTTCCATGTCCCGATCCAGCCTTTCCTCACCCAGGAAGAGATTCGGAGAGTGGCATCCGCGGTGAAGCTTGCGTTGAAAAACTAGTACGCGCGGGCAAAATAAACTGTCTTTGTCGATACCTTGCTGCAGACAAGGCACTTCGACCCAGTATCAGGTTTCTCGTCGAAGGGAATAAGCCGAATATCCGCGCCAGTGTCATTTTTCACTTTAGCCTCACAGTCCTCGGAACCGCACCACATTGATTTCACGAAACCTCCTTCGGATTCAATAATCTTCGAAAGCTCCGAAAGTGAACTCGCCTCATGGGTCTGAGAATTTAGGCGTTCCACCGCTCTTTTCCAGATAGATGCGTGTACATCATTCAATGTGTTCTTGACCGAACCGACGAGATTGCTCATAGAGACGCTCTCTTTGCTGCCGGTGTCCCTGCGAACGAGAACTGCGGAGCTGCTAGCGACATCCCTCGGCCCGATCTCTATCCTCAGCGGCACTCCCTTCAGTTCCCATTCGTTGAACTTCCACCCCGGTGTGTAGTTCTCCCTTGAGTCAAGCTGCACGCGCAAGCCCGCCTCTGAAAGCTCATCAGCAACCTCGAAACATTTCTTCATGACTTCGGCCGCCTTTGACGATGAGAAGATTATCGGGACTATCACCACTTGGATCGGCGCAGCCTTCGGCGGAAGAATCAAACCCTTGTCGTCTCCATGCTCCATGATGGCAGCGCCTATCAATCTCCAAGAGATTCCCCAAGATGTCTGCCAGACAAAATGCAGCTCGCTATCCTCTCCGAGGAAGCGGATCTCAAACGGCTTTGAAAAGTTCTGCCCGAGGTGGTGGGAAGTTCCCATCTGGACGGCTCTCCCGTCCGGCATCATCGCCTCGAGCGTGGTAGTGTAGACCGCTCCAACGAACTTTTCCCTGTCGCTCTTTTTCCCGATTTTCACGGGAATCGCAAGAAGGTCTTCCATCACGTCCTTGTACGTGAGCAAAATGTCCATGACTTCTTTTTCCGCCTCAGCCTCGTTTGCATGCGCAGTGTGTCCTTCCTGCCAAAGGAACTCCGCACTCCTGATGAACGGCTTTGTTGACTTTATCTCGGCTCGCAGTACAGAGTTCCAGACGTTGAGAAGCATCGGAAGGTCCCTCCAGCTCCTGATCCACTTTGCCATCGAATCGTGGATTATTGTCTCCGAAGTCGGTCGGACAGCGTACCTATCGGCCAGAGGCACAGTGCCGGAGTGTGTGACCCAGAACACTTCCGGCGTGAATCCCTCAAAGTGCTCAGACTCTTTCTTCAGAAGTACCTCCGGGATCAACGTTGGAAAGTAAGCGTTGTGATGTCCGGTTTTTCTTATTCTCGAATCAAAATAGTGGCGAATCTGTTCCCATATCTCAAACCCGTAAGGCCTTAAGACTATGAAGCCCTTCGCTGTCGTGTAGTCCGCGAGCTCTGCCTTCAGCACGACCTGCGTGTACCACTCTGAAAGATCATCTGATTTCTTCGCAGTAATTCCCAGAGAATCCTTCTCAGCTTTTTTCAAACCAGACTCCCCACTCAAGCCGTGCCCTGCACCCAACTTTCTGGATAGACGGTGGCAGGTCTGTTTCTAAATCTACCGAACAGCATCATCAAAAGGACTGCAGTTGAGATTATCGCGATGAGAACAGAGTAAAGCACTATCCAGTTGCCATAGTTTGTCAGGGTCGGTGTCAAGGTGTACGTAGTCAGAAAGTAGTCTATCAACCAGTGCAAAAGTACCGTAGATGGAAAACCGTACTTGTAGTATAATCCACCCAGTGCAACGCCAGCGACGGCAGCTTCCGCGATCTTTCCTGGCCCCCAGCCAGCGCCGAGAAGGTAGTGCGCGACACCAAAGAGAATCGAGCTGATCGCAATCATGAGATAGATCAGATTCAGGTGTCGTTTGTATTCGACTGGTGAGTCGACTTTTTTCAGGTACTTTGACGGATGCCACAATGAAAGCAGGCCATCGCGCACTCGTCCCTTCGTGAGTAGTACCACGAAAGCCGCAATTCCTATCGGGATCACCCGAAAGCCGAGCTCTTCCCTGAGTGGCGCTATCGAGAGCTCGACCATTGTAAGGAATGGATCCTGTAAAGGAAGGTTTCCAGTCGAGACGCCACCAGCCTGCTGCAGCATCTCCAGTAGTACGCTGGACCAAAGCACGAGTGGAAAGACCAACATTGTTCCGTAAATCGAGTTGTCAAATAGTGCTCCCACACCCTTTTTTGCCGTTGTCTTCAATGCCCCGATTACGCTTTTCATTGGTCCGTTTAGCGCCATAGCGAAAAGGGCGAGGTAGATTGTCCAGAGAGCCAGAAACAAGTTCCCCAGGCTGAAATTGAACGGAACAACAAAAGTGAACAGAGTCACAAAGAATGTGATTCCGCTCCCCCTTGACGCAGCGGTGTAGTTTTGCTCAGAGTCGTACGTGAGATAGACGTACTGCGATGTCGGGACGGTTGATGACTGATTCAGACCGATGACCCACACGGAATGCACTTGCTGTCCGTCGGCTGCAATCTGCTGAAGAACACTGCTTTGTATTGTGAAATTTCCAGCGATATCTCCCGAACTGTCGGTTGTCGTGTTTGCGATCCGAATGCCAGAACTCACGTTTATCAAGCGGTTGCCTGAGGCGTCGTAAGTCACCTGGGGATCTATCCAGATTATTCTTGAAGAGCTGCCATTCAGCCCTACAGCATCCACGTGCAAGACGGTTTGACCTCCTACCGTTTGGGTGTTCGCAATCACATTGCTTATCGGCCTGTTGTAGACAAGATATGCACCTATAGCAAAAGATGTGAACGCTGTCACCGTTAGCAGCAAAAGCAAAACAGCAAACACAAGCGCGAGATAGTGGTGCGCTTTGTGCGGCAGGTATCCAGAATTCTGCAAAGAACAAGCGCCGACTCTTTCGAGCTCTTTTGAATTTCGTTGCACGGGCTTAAAGAGTTGCGGATAGTGGAGTCAGAAACCAGAAGTCACATTCAACGCTGTGCCATGGAATTGGCAATCATACAGCGCTTGCTACACGCTTTTCAAGAGGCAATTGTTGATAGCTTTCGATACGGATATCCTAAGTTCTAGCTCAACCGAAAAGAACCCAGAAACTGATTTGTATTGAAGTCCCTCGTGTAGCATTCATCAAAGCCATTGTTATTGATTGTAGATTGAAATCTGCCCGCTGCTAGGTTCATTCGTGATTGATGGATAGACACAGTCTACCCCCCTCCCCCACGGGGTCCCCCTCTCTTGTTCGATATTCTCGTTAATCGTCGAGATGTCTTGGCTCGAAGTCACTGTTTGTCCACATCACAAATCATTACTTCGAAAGGTCCGAGAAGGAAGGAGACCGATTCCACATCCAAGTGGAAGAGGGCAGCAAAGATATGCATAGTAGATATCAATCCGCAACGCGATCTGCTTTCCTCGTCGGTATACATGAGTACGAGACCACAATTCTTGCTCGAACTGCTGAACAGTGCTCAGAGAGATTAGGGCAAATCAATTCAACTATCTGTTCGTGAGGCTGATCGACCAATTCCACAGCTTTGGCACTCCTGTATATAGCTGGGTCAAAGCATCCTTTCATCGCATGAAATTCGCTAGGACGAACCAGTTGGTAAGATCGTTTTGCCCGCGAGAGTTCAATTTGACTCGTGATAGCACGAGACAAGAACGATTGCCCAATCGACCAGCCAGTCAGAGTCACTCCCTGATCTCCCGTCCACAAACCCAAAAACCAACTGAAATTTCACATTACAGAGCTTTGTTTTTTCTGCAACCCCAACAGAGCCACTAGACAAATCGTGTTCGGGATTTTGAGTCGGGCTGACTCAGGGTCCATCCCGCGCAGCAATGGAGGTAAGCCCAAACACTTTAGTTAATCATGAAAGAGGGTCTCTCGCAAATGATGCGCGTCAAACTCCTTTGGTACACACCAAGCCCCGAAATCACCGTTGCGTTGGCAATGCGTAGGTGCTACAGCGCAAAGCCCATTGAGGAACTGGAGGCAGAACTTGCTTCCAGGCCGGGTTACGAGAAGGATCTGATTGCAAAGGCTCTACGCGACAAGACCTTCGACGTAATAGAGCACGCAGTGTTCATGTTCGAGATAGAGGGGATAAGTCGAGTCTGCTCTCACCAGCTTGTAAGGCACAGAATCGCAAGTTATGACCAAGAAAGCCAGAGGTTTAGCGCGGTCGAGAAGGAAGACTTCATTGTGCCGCACTCTATTCAGGACAATCCCGCAGCGCTCAAAGTGTACGAAGATCTGTTGAGGAGCTCGGTCGAGGCTTTCAAGAAGCTGAAGGATCTTGAGGTTCCAAAGGAGGATGCCAGATTCGTTCTTCCGCAGTCAATAGGCACTAAACTTGTGATCACTGCGAACGCTAGAACGCTGATGCACTTTTTCTGGCAGAGAACAGCTCTCCAAGCACAGTGGGAAATCAGGGAGCTCGCCGAGATGATGCTCAAGGAATGTAAGAAAGTCGCACCTACAATCTTCAAAGACATCATAGAGGCATGAGCGTGGAGAATCGAGCTCGAATGGCATATTTCACAGAGCCCATGGCCGAGGAGATCAGAAAGGCACTGGGCGAAGTGGAGAAAAAAGAGAGAAAGAAGAAAACTGCGTCAACAAAGAAGAAACAAAAGAAAGACTAACTAGACTCTTTTTCCTTGTCCTCCGATCGTTCCAGAGCAACATGCCCGCTGTATCCGCATTTTTCGCACACGTAGAATTCTGGAACCAGCCATCCCGAAAGAGACGAACTCATTTCAATTTCTGATAGGCAATCAGGGCAGTATTTCTTTCGACGACGTAGCCCACGCCGCGTCAGCCTGACCTTGACTTCGGAATCCGTGTCAGTTTGATCTGAAGGGATGTCGGACATCCTGATCTACTGGACTTCGATTGTGTTTTCGCCGAAACCCATGCTTATCAGACGGTCACGAACCTGATCCCGGTGATCTCCCTGGAGAAGAATGTAACCATCCTTTGCGGTGCCACCACAAGCAAGCTTGCTCTTGAGTTCGTGCGCGATCTTGACGAGATCGCTTCTTTTCGGATTGAGGCCCTCAACCATGGTCGTCGGTTTGCGAAACCTTCGCATCTCCAGCCTGACGACAATACGAGTTTCCTCCTTTTCGAGTTCTTCGCAAACGCACAGGTCTTTAGGAAGTCCACACGTTGAGCATACTTCTGCCATCACATTGACCTCGCAGAGTATGCGCTTTCGAGAAAAATAGCTATGGTTCCCTTACGCATCGCTGAACAGATTTTGGTTTTTTAAATATAAAAACCTTGTCGTGCAGTTGGATCGTTCACTCAATAATCCGTATAAATCCGAATGACTTTTCCTATGATTGATAGTAGTTGTCTGCGATTTGCGCTCGCTGCGGCGAAGAATACTTGCCAATGCTCGAGTCAGACGAGATCGAAGGACTCTGCCCTTCTTGTCTTTTTGATCCAGAAAGAACTCAAAATTACTGCCGTTGACAAGTCTTTGGAATAAAGTGGCCAAAGAGGATATTACGCATCCCGATATTCTTCTGGATTCTAATCCGAAATCCGCAAGACAATATTCCCTGCCATTGTTCTCAACTATTTCATGCGTCGTGTTAGCAAGAAGATCGAGGATCTAACCTCATTCCTGTGTGCTGCTGGCCTACTCGCTATTGTGGCCGTTGTGGAAAGGGGAGCGTTAGGAATATCCGTGGTTTTTGTGTGTTCGGCGCTTTCCGTAAAGTGGTTTCGAGACCCCGTTACAACTGGGTGACATGATCTCGGTCGAGATACTTTCGAAATAAAACATGAATTTGGAGCACTGTGTCTCCAACATCCGAGCAGGATATCATTGATCCATGATACGCATCATGGAACTCTGGCCGAGGCCGAGTGGAACGTCGGACCACTTCACCAGTACAAGATCTCCTTCCAGTCCCACAACCTTTCCCTTTGCGATCTTCGTCTTTGACACGTCGAACTGCACCTCTCTCCCCACGAACTTCTGGAGCTCCTCAATGCTCAGATTATCTTGAACTGCCGCAGAACATGAATAATCGTCGTCAAATGTTATCACAACTGCAGTGGTTGCCATTTTGATTCAGTATGACGTTTTGGAATCGAATAATTAATCTTGCGGAATCAGAGTCAGTTTGTTACTATGACCTTAACTTGAGTTTCTGATCTAGCAGAGGCCATTGCTTCTTCGACTTTTTCCAGCGGATACGTCGCAGTGATAAATTTCTTCACCTTAATCCTTCCGCTTTCCAACAGTTCTATAGATTCGGCTAGTTCATCTTCCGTTGTAGAGTAGCTTGAGGCGATGGATATTTCCGAGAGAAAGAAATTGGCGAGGTCTAGGCTGTAGGTCGATCCCTTGTGAGGAGCTCCGAACAGTAGAACCAGCCCAGACTTGCGCACAGATCGAATCGCCTCTCCGAACGCAGAGGGGTTGCCTGTTGCAACAATAGCAAGATCAAATCCTGACGGAGCATAGCGTAACGATTCGACTGAAAAACTACCCTGTGCAACTTTGCTTGCATCTAATGTTTCAGCATGCTCCATCTTCTCCGCGAAATCAAGTCGAGCTTTCAGTACATCAACAGCAACAATTTTGACTTCTGGAAAATAGGATCTGAGAAGCTCCATGTGTAGCAACCCGATCGGTCCGGCCCCTACGACGAGGACCGACCTTAGGGCGTTCCTGCCTACTGTTACCCGCTTCAATCCCCTAAGACAACAGCCCAACGGTTCTGCAAATGACGCCTCTTCAAAGGAGAGACGGTTTGAGATCTTGTGAACTCCACCATGGCTCACATTGTACTCGGGAACCAGAAACTCATCAGCAAATCCCCCGGGTACGAAGTTGCTTTCCCAGAAGCCCTTACACATCGTACCCGCACCAGCCGTACACAAGTCGCACTTGCCACATGCAACGTGATGATGTGGAACAATTCTGTCTCCCATCGAGAATTTTTCACTTCCGGATTCAACCACCACTCCAGAGACTTCGTGTCCAAGAACGGAGGAAGTAATGTTCTTGCCCGTTAGTTTTTCAAGGTCGGTACCACAGATGCCTGAGGCCTTCATCCGTACGGCGATCGAACCTTTTTCCTGGGCAGGCCTTGGCACTAATCTTAGCTCAACGCCTCCACCCTGTCTCACAAATGCGGCTCTTACTGACCTCGTGTCATTCATTCGCAGTAGACAGACCATCTTCTGGATTTATATCTTGACCAAGCACGACCAAGATGCATGAGCCAGCAGGGACAGATTCCATCGGAATGGACTTTTTACGCACTTGGTGCAACATTGATCTTGCTCGGCATAGCGTTCTTCGTCATTCCCTTGATCGCAAAATCAGGATTGCTGAGCGGCTTGAAGATTCCGTGGATAATACTCTATGTCTACAGGAGTGATGGCTTCACTTTCGTGACTTCACCGATACTGATTCTGATCTCCATTGCAAGTCTGATTTTGTTCGCTTTGCGTCGCTGAGACCTCTAACCAGGTCCTGCACTGCAACAGACCAGTTCCTTGATTTCACCACGCCGCTTGCAACAAGAATTCCAGACGCACCAAGCTCGATTGCACTCTTTGCATCAGTACCGTTGACAATCCCAGCGCCGCAGAGCAATCGGGTTCTCGATCCTCTTCTCTTTGCTCTCACCAAGCTCCAGTAGGATTCTGAGATAACCTCTGGCCTTGATTTCGAGACGGCGTTTCCAGTTCCGATCAGTTCTGGAGGTTCGATAGCTATGAAATCAGGTGAAAATTTCGCGAAAGATGCCACCTCTGCCGGATCTTTTGCGCAAACAACTGAGATTATCCCGAGTTCGTGTAATCTTCTAGTCAAACTGGCAATTTCACCTATATCCAGTCGGTGTTCACTGTGATTCACGAGCGTCCCTACGGCACCGCTTTGCCTTGCAATTTCAGGAACCAAGAATCCCGTGGTACTTCCAGGCACCTCATTATCCAGGTGTTGGGCAAAGCATCTGGCTCTAGGATACTTGGAATGAGCATATGCCAAATAGAAAGCGGGAAGCGCAACTGAGATTTCAACGTCTTTGGCGTTCTTTATCGATGTTCTCTCAACAACTGAAAGAAATTGGTCTAACCGACTTCCAAGAACCTCAGTATAATTCTTCAAGTTAAGGAGTAAGTATCGCATCGTATGTCCCTCTAGAAAATGGAATTGAGGGAATTGCAGCAGCACGAACTTAAAAGTAAAAGGAAAGTGTTTCCTGCCACAACATCCTAACTCAATGTACTCATGTAGAAGGCCTATTCGCCATCTTCTTCGAAGTCTTCTTCCCAACCTTCGTCGTAATCGTCGTCGTAGTCTTCGTCTTCCAGTTCATCGTCTTCTTCTGACAAGTGTGTTCGCACCGAAGCGCGATTTTGCCGCAATTTGTGTCTGATAAACATTTTCATTAGGCTGCATCTTGTCAATGCATACCTTCGGTATCACAGCAAGAATCCGGGCGGACGTGACAAAGGACTAATGAAAATGATTGACTGCAGTTCAGACTTGACCGTAGTAGGAGCCGATGTAGCAAAAGGCTGCGTTGTAGTGTTTCCTACAGATACTGTTTACGGACTGGGCTCGAGCCCTCTTTCTGTTGAAGGAATTTCAAAGTGTTTTGAGCTGAAGCAACGAGAGCTTGGCAAACACCTACCAGTTTTATTCGACAGTATTGAAAGCGTGGAAAGATTTGTCATTATGGACGATGCGGCACGTGCAGTGGCTGAGAAATATTGGCCAGGAAAACTTACAATGATACTTCCATTGCAAAACATATCATTGCCTAAACTACTCAATGGAGACTCTCGCTTCCTCGCGGTCCGGATTCCAAATCACGAATGTTGCACACGATTGATTTCGAAGTGCGGAGGCAGTCTGACTGGCACCAGCGCGAATGTTTCCGGCACGACACCGTTCATAGATCCTGAGGATCAAGGGCTAGCAGAATTTGCAAAGGGAGCTGATTACTTTGTCAAGGGCAGGTGTGGGCAAGACAGGATCTCCTCAACAGTCATCGATTTCGCAACTCCTGACGCGCCAAAGGTGGTTCGAGAAGGAGCGTTGCCATCAGCAGAAGTGCTAGACTACTTCGAAAAGGCCAGAAGAACAGCTCGTTCGAGCAAAATCGGAACAATCTGATCTGTTCGCATCCACTCCGGAAGTGAGTGCACTTTCTTCAGGTACCGAACCTTGTCATCATCGAGTAGTAATAGTTTCTCTTCCTCTACCGCGCCCCCGAATTTGGCAAGCAGATCTTCTACCAATCCTTCTACATTAAATGCCGGATCAACTAACCCAAACACTACTACCGCAGAAGTTTTCGCAAGTCCAGATAGTTGAACCGCGTCAGCTATCTGTCTCTGGCAGGTTACTCGCATTAGAAGATCAATTGATCGATTTCTTGCTAGCTGTAACCTTTTATTCCAATATTCTGCCGCTTGCTTCAGAACTCCTTCAACATGCGGCAAGCCGGCAATCAGAAGCGGGACGCAAAGCGTGACACCTTCAGGAAGACTCTTCGCGGTATTCGAAAGGTCCGATTCACTCCCAATCTTTATTCCAGTAGCAAATCCGACAAGATTGGCATCGCCGCTGGCGACGGCCATCGACCAGACTGGCAGGCGAATTGTCACTTCCGAACTTTTTTGGATACATGCGCGATATCAGTTTTCGCGAGCTGAATCAAGGACTTGTCCATCTCCAGTATCATTCGGACATACTTTGAGGGCATTCCAGTCTTCGCAAGTATTGGAGTTCCCTGCTTTGCCGTTAGAGACTTTATCGCTTCGCATAGCTCCCACGGGTATATTATCCAAGCATCAGTCTTGCTCACATAGTAGTCTGGAATTAGTATGCTCCAAGGTTTGATGTGAATAGTAGCAACCGTGATACTATTAGGGCGTTTAGAAATCAGATACTTTTTGATTTCAATCAAGCTTTCTCCTGTGTCCGATACATCGTCGATAAGCAAAACGTTCTTCCCTCTTATGCTGCCTTGGATTTTCTGAGTGATTACGGGTCGCTCCTTCCGTTCACCAACATCTGAATAGTACTCGCATCGAGTGACCATTACCTTCTGAATGTCCAAGAGATCCGACATGATTCGCGTTATTGCCAGCCCTCCTCGCGACACCCCGACTATAACATCGAAGGGCCAGTTGTCGCTCTTTCGCAGCTGGGTAGCCAGTTTGATCGATTGGATGTAGATAGCATCCCAAGTAGGAGCCAAAAATTTCAATGTGCTATCTTCCGCCATGAAACATTGGAACCAGAACTATCTCAAATCCCGCTTCAATCTCTGTGTCCAAGTCGTCAAGGGCGTTTGCCTCGACTCCGTTAACAAGTATGAGCGTGCTGTCTCGCCTCACCTCGACGCCCTTTTTTTCCTTCAGCAGTATGAGGAGGTCTTTCACTCGGATTGGCGCTTCGATAACGACTTCGTGCAGCCTCTGACCATTGGGCAATCGCGCGAGATTGCCCAAGATTCTGACTGTAGCCTTGCTCAAACCACAAGCAGCCTCAGGAATGCTTTCTGAACACAGCAATTGGTTCAGAGTACCGTCTTCCTTCATACCATACATCCTGTTCCTCCACAACTACATTACTAAGCTTTACAATCCTTTTCAGTTCCCGCTCGCAGATTCTTTTGCTTGAGTGAACTAGCATGTCCAGCGGAAAGTAAACACCCATAGGCCTCAGAGGCACAATATGCCTGGTTGTCTTGCAAGGAAAAACTGAGCTTCTTTTCACCATCGCCACCACATCGGATTTGTGCAACGGTGCTGGATAAAGAACAAAAACAGACTCGGATGAGTACAGATCCAGTTTTTCTTTGTCACTGGCAAACGATATCTCAACCTGATTTTGTTCGCATAATTGATCTACGTCTTCGAGTTTCTGATACACTTCGAATATGTTCTTTACGTCTTGACTCACGAAAGAAGAACGTCTATTGAGTATTGCGAATCCACTCTTTCGGGAGTCAACCGCTTTAATTGCATTCCCTATCCCGCGAACCTTCTTCATGTGAAACATTGAAATCATACGCTTTACCGTTTCCAAGTTTGGCGCAACAAGATATCTCAGCCATCTCTCGAGCTTCACGCTTTGATCGAAATAGTCAAATTCCGAACAAATGGCGTACTTCGCCCTAAGCGAAGCCAGAGCTTGCCGCCGATGCATCCCATCTAGCGCCATATGGGTCTTCCTATCTATCAGAATCGGGTCGCGTTGGAATCCCGTCCTTTTCATGTCGCGTTCAATGGATGAAAGAAAGGACGGAATAGTTGCTTCGTGCGGCTTTATCTCTTCCAATGAAACAATAGAAAGGTCTATAGTCCCTTTTCCAAGAATATGAACCTTCAAGCGAAGAGACTCATCTGAAGGTCTTCTTTCGCTTAAGCTTCATTAGAAACTTTCTCAGGAGCGGAATCATTCGCGGTTTGCGCTTGAACTTCCACTTCAGTCCCTTCGGTCACCGCGATTGTTGGAGATTTGGGTTGGGTTTCGGCTACTTTGACTGCTATCGCCCCCGCAATCTGGTTTCTAAGGGCCCTGTTCCTTATCACAGCAACCTGATCAAGCGCTTTCTTGTTGGCTTCAAAATCTGTTGAAAACATAGTTGGATACTTTGCGAGAATCTCTTCAGCCAGTTTCCTTATCCTATTCAATGGAAATCACTCGTACTTCTACACCCTGTCAAATTGGTTGGATTTATCTGAAAGTAGTCTGACGACTTCGAATCAACCCTTAATCAGTGTTACGTCTGCAAGTACCTCAAAGCGTTATCATTCGTGATTTGAAGCATTTCCTGGAAAGAGACGCCTCGTATCAATCCAAGCTTGAAGACCACACTCGAAATAAGCACCGGCGTTCCCGGAGAGTTGCCAGTGATTCCATTGAATCTGGTTGGAGAATCCGTCTCAACCAACGTTAGATGTTGGTCACTGCGTCTCGCCAATTCACCTAATCTTTTCGAATAGAGTACTGACGGTCCAAACGAAACAAACATGTCTTTCGCTTGAAGCGTGCGAAGCTCAGCTTCTGATCCCGCGAACCAATGAAATAGGACATTTCCCGTAACGTTGAATGTTGACAATACTTTCAATATGTCTTGAACCGATCCTCTGCAGTGGAAAGTAATAGGGAGTCGAGTTGGTTCTGCCAGAGCGAGCATTTTTTCCATAAGATACTTTTGAAATTCCATCGAGCCATACTTGTCATCTAGCCCAATCTCACCAACTCCTGAAGCTCGCGACAACAAACCTGCAATCCGCGCGACCTCATAGTCCAAACCTGATTCACCTAATGCTTCATTTCCTCGCTTAGCAAAAATCTCTGGATGGATTCCAACAAAAGGTCGGACTTCACGATGAACTTCTGCAAGCTTCAAGTTCTTAATCGAAGAGTCGTAATCTACCGAATTTGAAAGTACTATGAATAACTGATCTCTGCTCCGGTTACCCATCGACTCAACAAAGAAAGCAAGTGCATCGTCATCGAGATGGGCGTGTGCGTCTATCATCATTCAATTTACATCAAAACGAAGCCAAGATAATAGCGTTCCCAGAGAATTTCATCCACAGTTCTCTTTAGTAGAATCTCGTTCGCTGCCTCTCTCTTGTCTCTAGCGATATTCGAAGATAGATTATGCCAATTGCACAAAACTCGAGTAGGTCAACGCTAACATTAAAATGTCAAAGTCGCTAATCATGCAAAAGCGGTGTGTGCAGAAATGCTGGTGAAGGATCCGGTCTGCGAGATGCCAGTAGATCCTCGCAAGGTGAAGAACAAGTTTCAGGATAGCAACGGTGCAATCTACTATTTTTGCTCCGCCGAGTGTAAGTCGCTTTTTGAAAAGGAAACTGACAAATTCCGTCGATAGTCATCTAGATTGATGATATCTTCCACACGGATTTCGGCTGTTCTATCCTAGGCTGCACAATAGCACCACGCTCTACTTTGAACTCGCTTTTCCTTACGTGATAGTCGCAGGCCATGCATCTGGCTGTAACGAATCGATCTGTTCTGTAGATTTTCGCTATCTTACCGACGCAGCCTTCAGGCTCATCTTTGAACGCGCTTTCGAGAGCGTATTTCCATAGAACAACCTCCTTGGCCTTGAACATCAACTTCCAGCACTTTGCGCAGTAAGCTGAAACATCTGGCCCACTCCTCATTAGACTGAAGGTGGGATGTTGGCAATCCTTAGGCAAACTGCCACTTGTGCTGTAAATCCTTGAATTTAACTCTGTCCTATGAAAATGCAAAAACAAGGCATCTCGCGCCAAGCAAGCGCTTTGACCAGGGCCTGGCCGATAGCCGCCATCTCACTTCGATCTAATATGGGCCAAAAGCGCACTTACACATCCTCAAATCGCGTGCCGTTCTTTGTGTCATGTGGATTATTTCTCACTTTTTACTCGAGACTTA
>JAKAPU010000271.1 GCA_021806865.1 archaeon | reverse complement strand
ACCGTTGAGAATCGATTTCAAGAATTCTAGCGTGCACTCAGTAGACTCTATTCTCCTTCCTGCCCCAACGATTCCAATCTCAACAGTCGAAGCATCGAGCTTGCTTATTTTGAATTGTTTAACTGGTAGCAACGCGGTGAAGTCCTTTGCCAACTGACCTAACTCGTCAAGATTTCCAGCCGCAATCTTGAGGACCCCAACGAGCTCGCTTCCCAATTTGCGAAACATCTTCAGCAACTCGGGTTTGTCCATTGAGTAAATTTTCGCAATGAGTTCGTCTATGAATTCCGAGGGTAGAGTTATGACGTCGATTTGCTTCAACAACGTGACAGATTTCCAGAGTCTGTACAAGTCTGCCGGGTTTCCGCCTTCTGCAGAAATCTTGGCTACTGCCGACAACGATTCATTTGCATAAGCGAAAAGCGTCTTATTTTGTCTCTCAGCCTGAGAGGAAAACTCCTCAAAAATCGCCTGATCCACGGAGATGTTCGTTCGGGCCATGATTCATTTCTGAAGCAAGAAAGAAAACTTACGTGTATTTATTTACATTTGCGAGTAGTTTAGGTCAATTCTTCGGACGCATTTAAGATGCCGGCGACCGTCTATGATTCACACGTGAATAAGATATGATGCAAGAAACTCAGAAGGTAACAATGGCTCCTCTAGTGAGCAAATGGTCAAACAGGTTCATCTGGGCTGCAATCATACAGGGACTGGCGGCCACGCTGCTGACAATCCCCATAGTACTCCCATGGGTCAAGCCATCCGTTGCAATGGTCATCGCCTCGGGCAGTGCGGGAACATGGTTCACAGTAGGATACCTGACATACATCATGGTGGGCGTGATTGCAGTAGCAGTAACGGCGCTGTTTTACCACCACTTCGAGGTCGATCTCGGCAAGCCATACAAAGGACTTTCAAATGCATTGGCATGGTTACACCTTATCCTGATGAATGTTGGCGTAGCGGCTGCCGCATACATGCTAATGTATGGAGGCTACTTCGGTGGAGCAGCATTGATTCCCACATCCGAAGGTGGACTGGGGCAGAACGCAGGATGGGTGCATGTACACATTCTATCTGGTCTCGTAGATCCTGTAGGCTACGCGATCATTGTTGCAGGACTGGGAGTTCTCGCAGGCGGTCTTGGCTATCTCGTGAACTACTTACGGAAGTAGTGTCGAGTCGGCCGCAGGGCCACCCCCTCCTTTTTTTGGGTGAGATGTGTTGACCAGGGAAAAATACGTCACGGTGAAGATTCCATCGGAACTCGCAGCGATCCTTGACGATCTTGCCGGTGAAATGGGATACAGGAGCAGAGCGGAGATAGTCAATGATTCAATAAGGCGGTTCATTGATGCTCATAGAACTCATGCGGAATTAGAAGAGATAGGACGACGTAAGCAACAAGAACGGCTGTCTTACTCAAGAGCGTAGCAGAGGGACACCTTCTTTCCCGCGCCCAAGGAACAGAATGGTAGTCTAACTACGCTTCCTCTTCACTGAAGAAATCGAGGAAATTGTGCTTCCGCTTTCTTCGAACATCTGGAGCCTTGGCTGAGAAGTTAATGTCGTTTGCTTCCGTTCCATCCAGTATGTCAGATATGTGTGACCTTTGTATGACTCTGCGCTGTTCCTTGCTTAGTTTCAAGTTCTCACTCTCGATGTATTGCAGAAAGTATCTATTCAGAATTGAAAATAGGCATTCTGGTACATTTGTCTAAATACTGTTCCTATAAAACAGAATGACCTTATCGACTTATTGAGGATGCATCTTCTGTGCTGATGTTTGAATTACTTTTCGGACCACTCGAGTCGATGCTGAAAGCAGCAAACAAAACTGCCATGGATATGGCCACGGCACCTCCAATTTCGTATGCTGACGCCTTTTCTCCGAGCACTATTGCTGCCAAGACTAGCCCAGTAATGACCTGTAACAACAAAAGCACAGAAGATTCGCCCACCGATACCTGTTCCAGGCCCATAAGGTAGAGTGATATTGCCAAGACTCCACAAGGTAGAGCCATCCAGAGTATTGCGGCCCAGCCTAGAAGGTCGAAGTCCAGTTTTGCGAAACTGAATCCATTGTTAATGGCGAAAGGAATCGAAAACAATGTCATCGCTATGATCATGGCAAAGCTGCTTCCTAGACCTCCGGAGTTGTACTTCTTCCCGAGAATTATGAAGACTGCGTAGCTTATGGAGGTAAAGAAGAGCAGCGTATCTCCGATGACGCTTGCTGTATTCGTACTGAACCTTGGACCCGCAATCAAGAAAAGACCAACGAATCCGAGACCCAAGGCAACTCCTTGGTTTTTGCCGATTTTCTCTTTCAAAACGAGAAACGCGACAACTGGTGCAAGGATTGGGGCAAGGTTTGAAATCAGGGTTGTGTCGGAAGCATCGGTGAGATTTTGGCCAACGTACTGAAAGACGAAGCCAAGAAAGTAAATGAAACCGAGCATCCAGTTTATTGGCTTCTTGATTTCCCGGCTCAGTCCCAGCCTCTTTCCGAACGGGGCCGACATCACAACTATTGCGATCGAAGCGATCAGGAATCTCATGAAAAGAAGATTGTACGGACCGAGGTACCGCAGACCAACGCCAATCGAAATGTAGACGGTTCCCCAGATTAGGCTTGCCGCAGTTGTGAGAGCGAGGCCGCGGCTATGTGTGCTGAAGTTCAATTTGGATGAGCTCGAATCACTACAATACCTGATCGTTCATATTTAACGGATTTTAGTGACTTTGACTGAACGCTTTTTACATATAGCGTCCTTGCAATTCGACATGGATGATTCCGGCTACCGAAGACTCACAAGGTCAGAAATTGCGTCGAAGCTGAAGAGAAGGAGATATTGGAAAGTCGTTGACGGAAAACTCAGATGCGACTTGAGTTTCAAGTCGTTTGAAGATGCAATTGCTTTCATTGTCCGCGCCTCGCTGGAAGTGACAAAACTCAATCACCATCCTGAGTGGTCTAACGTGTACAATCGTGTCAGAATTGAACTTGTGACTCACGATGTCAACGGTGTAAGCAATTATGACTTCATTCTTGCAGAGAAAATTGACAGAATCCTCAAAGAATTCAAAGTAAGCTGACTTCTGTTTGAAGTGAGCCCTAAGGCTTTTCTATATTTTGCAAAGTG
>JAKAPU010000270.1 GCA_021806865.1 archaeon | reverse complement strand
CCATGGACAATGCTTCTTTTTACGGTTGCTTGCCTGAACCAATAAGGTGCGACTCAACGCGTACGTAGCTCCACTCTGTAGCTTGATTTCGTCGGTCGTCGGAGGGATCCTAAGAAGGCAGATATTATTATCATCCTTTTGGATAGAATTTTGATGCTGCTGGTGACATGCCTGATAGGTCTCAAATTTGCATCGCAGTCAATGGATCGAGGTTTCTTTCAGATGGCCTTTGTGATTCTGCTACGGCCTCAAAAATTCCTTGGCGGCCTAAACAACCGAATTTCGTGATATCTTACTGCGGTTTATGCGGAACTGGTGTACAAAAGAGCACATTGGCTATGTCCTATCTGACACAATGCACCTTTGATTTCGACTCAAAGAAGAAAAAGAGCGTCGATGCAAAGACAGGCCAGAGTTTCTATACCACTTGGTATCAGGCATAAAGCAACTCCACCACGACAGTTTAACGTTTACATCGTGGTTCACGCTGGATAGTAGGTTAAACCTTCACAGTTTAAATGGTGGCTGGCAAGCAACCCCGTGATAGTATTTGGGGCGGCCATTGCAGTGCGCCGAAATCTTTGGTATCACACTAACAGTTTTTGACAACAGCTGCATAGGGACGCGCAGTATGTTTAAAAATCCAGGGAGGACAACAACCATTTTTGGCGTCGTTCCCGTAGCACGTAACGAGAGTGCGTATTAGGGAATTATTTGATCTCCCGAATCAGCCTCCTTTACGTAGATCACCTTGTAAGGGCACGAACGAGCCGCCTCTATCACGGTGTCGCTGTCGACATCACCTTCCATCAAATCCCTCATGCCCAAGGGCTCATGAGACTTCGCTCCAAATCCCAGATTGGACTCGTCGAGGGCAAAGACATTTAGTGCCATCCTCACACAGCTCTCGGCTCACATGCACTTGACCTGATCAATTTCAACCACGAGTCGCCTGTTGTCTGAAGTACGTATCTCCTTTTCTCCTCTCCTCTGGAGTTCATCGAGCTTGGTGCTCGTGAGTCTGATTATGGCATCAGAAAAATTCCTCGTCTTCTTTTTTTGCCCATGCAAGTCGGTCGAAAGCTTTCTGGTTGATTTCGATAATCTTTAGCTCGCTCGTTGCAGATTTCGCCTCTACACTGCGGATTCGTTGAATATCGAACGACTGTGGCTCTTATAGGTAGCGCCAGCTCAAGTTGGTACAGACTCGGTCACTGCATCATCTCAGAGGTTATGAAATGCACGCAAATTTCAATTCTCGCTAGATTCGTTCTTATCATCGACTATTTCAAAACACGACCAGACAAGAGCGTGCCGAATTCAACGACCCAGTGGAGCAACATACTCGTCCTGACAGTGTCTTCCGTGCTGGTGATGACTCTCTGGTTCAGCGCCTCAGCCGTCACCCCCGTGCTTGAGAGCCTCTGGAACTTGACAAGCATTGGGGCAGCTTGGCTGACTATCTCTGTACAAATAGGCTTTGTATTCGGATCACTGCTCAGTGCAGTACTAAACATATCTGACATCTTTCAGACGCATCGGGTTTACGCATTCAGCTCATTTCTCGGCGCCCTGACCAACACATTATTCGTTTTCATGGCACACGGCCTCTTAGTCGGATCGTTGTTGCGTTTTCTCACAGGCGCGTTCTTAGCTGGCGTCTATCCGCCATCGATGAAGCTCGCTGCTGGATGGTCAAAACGTTACAGAGGATCGGTGATCGGCGCGCTCGTAGCTGCGCTCACTTTGGGCTCTGCCTCTCCGTATCTCATGCGCTCGTTTGATTTTCCGTGGCAGAATGTCATTCTGACTTCTTCCGGGCTGGCTCTCTTGGGAGGATTGCTCGTGATCTTTCTATTCAAGCCAGGACCCTACACCGTTCCCACAGCCAGGTTCAACCCACAATTCATAAGGGAAGTCTTTTCCCGGAAGAGTCTCAGATTCACTAACTTTGGCTATCTTGGACACATGTGGGAGCTCTATGCCATGTGGACATGGGTTCCGATTTTCATTGTGGAGGAAGCGCCAAATCAAGATAATGTCGGATTCTTGGGTCTTCTGGCTTTCGCCATAATCGCAGTTGGCTCCATAGGGTGTCTCTTGGGAGGAGTAGCGGCGGACAGAATAGGACGTACGCTTCTGACTTCTGTTTCGATGATCGCGAGTGCAAGCTGTGCTTTGATTGTGGCAGTACTTGTTTTGTATAAGGCGCCGCTCTATTTCATGATCCCCGTTCTGTTGTTCTGGGGGATAGTTATCGTCGCAGACTCTGCCCAGTTTTCAGCAGCTGCGACGGAGCTGAGCCCTGCCGAGTATGTTGGCACAACTCTCACTCTCCAGACCACGATGGGGTTCATCTTGACCATATTCTCGATCCAGTCAGTACCTCTTCTGGTTCAGGTTGACGGCTGGTCGCTTGCGTTTGCTTCGTTGAGCATTGGTCCTTTCATAGGAGCGCTCGCCATGTTGCGCCTGAGAAAATTGGACGAATCAAAGTTTCTTGCCAATGGAAGGCGTTAGCCTGAAGGAGAATCTTGATTGGCGGCAGGTGTGATCTGCCGTATTGCGCTGCAATGAATCCAACTTTTGTTAATAGTTCTGCAAACAGAGTTTCTTCAACCCTATCGGACGGTCAACAAGAAGCCTTCGATTGCTTGAAGCTCGACTTCAGAACTAGGGGATTCTCGTCCGGAGCGCACTGGGAAAAGAGTGCCCTTCACGATTGGAATTCTCGAGAACCGGGAAAGTTTGCTGATCTGCGCGCGCCTGTAAAATCTGCCGGCGCATCAAATGGTCAGAGTTTGATCTTCCATAGGCGTTAATAGTAGCCAGACTGTACTGGGGAATCGATGCGTACGCCAGAGATAAGCAAGATCCTCGTCGCCGTTGATGGTTCAGAGAACGCAGCGAGAGCGGCCCGAGTGGCAGCTACAATCGCAAGTAACAGCGGTGCCGAGTTGACGATATTGTACGTCATCGATATTCCTGCGGTGCCCTCGGGGGAAACTTATGTTCCATTTGACGAGATAGAAGTCAGGGCTAGGGAAGAAGCGGACAGGTTCATGCCAAAACTTGAATCTGCCGCCAAGGAAATGGGCGTAAAAACGAGAATTGAAATCTTGGAAAGTTTAGGCTCTTTGGTCAGAACCATAACAGACTATGCCGA
>JAKAPU010000269.1 GCA_021806865.1 archaeon | reverse complement strand
TCTCTCTCGGCACCTGGATCACAATTGGGAATCCGGACGTTCCGGATCTCTTGAAGCAGCTTCCTTTCGATTGGTTTGTGTTTGACGCCGAACACTCGTACTTCTCCATCGAGACGGTGAAGAACATGCAGATGGCTCTTTCCGATTCGCAGGCCTGCCCCATAGTGCGGGTCGGGATGCTCGACCAGCTTCTGATCAAGAGAGCACTGGACATTGGAAGCCAGGGGCTCATTGTTCCCCTTGTAACTCGGCCGAAGATGCACGAAGGTACGTCAGCTATGCAATGTACCCGCCGCAGGGAGTGCGCGGCGCTGGACCGGGAAGGGCTTCAAAGTACGGGAACAACATCGGAGAGTATCTCAGAACTGCCAACGACGATTTGTTGCTCGTCGCACAGATAGAGACAACAGAGGCGCTTTCCAACGCGGAAGAAATCGTTTCAACCAGGGGAATCGATGTTGCCTTTGTCGGTCCGACGGACATGACAATGTCTCTGGGGCTCATCGGCGACAGGTGGAACCCAAAGGTGATCGATGCAATGAAAACAGTGATCAAGGCTTGCGAGAAACACAGAAAGATCCCAGGGACTCTTGCAGTGTCAGTGGAGGAAGCAAAGAAGTGGCTTGGCCTCGGCTTTCGCTTTGTTGCTCTTGGTTCGGACTCCAAGTTCCTCTTTCAGGGTGCCAAGTCATTCCTCCAGCAAGTGCAGGCGTGACCAAAAGCAACGAGACCCTAGTCAACATATCGAGAGCATTTCCACGTATCCATTCATGAGTTCAAGATTTGAGGCGTTGCAGTCGCTCTCTGATGCAATAGTCGGGGTCGCGGAGAAGGTTTCGCCGTCGGTTGTTCGCGTGAGTGCAGGAAGAAGGTCATTTGGTTCTGGGGTTGTGTGGGATCGTGATGGCCACATCGTCACAAACCATCATGTTGTTGGATCTGGCCGCGGAGTCGAGGTTGGGACGTCTTCTGGCACGGCGTTCGGGGCCAAAGTTGTTGGTGCCGATCCTTATACCGACCTAGCGCTCTTGAAAGTTGAAGCAGGGGAGGAAAAGCTCCAGGCTATAGAGCTTGGCGACTCTGATCAGCTCCGCGTCGGTGAGTTTGTCCTTGCGCTTGCAAACCCGTTCGGAGAGCAGCCCGCGGTCGTTTCAGGGATTGTTACAAGTCCAAGGAAGGACATCGATGGGTGGTACGGGAAATTAATGGAGAACATGATTATCAGCGACGCCCCCGTGAATCCCGGGTACTCTGGCGGGCCGCTCGTAGTTGCAAACGGGAGCATGGTCGGAATCAACACAGCGTATGCAAATTCTAGGGCACTGTCCATTCCAACGAACACGGCAAAGCAGGTGGTCGAAAGGCTCAGCCGCGACGGTCGCATAAGGACAGGCTATCTAGGCGTAGTGCTAAACGCAATCAGGCTTCCGGATGAGATGGTTGAGGAATTGGATCAGAGGTTTGGGCTCATGGTGCTCTCCGTCTCGAGGAATACTCCTGCCAGAGAGGCAGGTCTTGCAATAGGCGACGTCTTGCTTAGGTTCAATGAGAAACCCGTCCAAAGCCACTACGAACTGAGAAAGTTCCTAAGCGAGGACGTGATAGGAAAGCCAGTCAAGATTAGTGTTCTGCGTGGAAGTAGGATCTTCGACATCACAGTGATCCCTGCAGACGAAGCACATCAAGCTCGTTAGGGCAGCTGCTCTTTCGCGGCTACGGCTGAGCTTGCTTTTGAGCTTCCTCTTTCTGCGCCAGATTTCTTGTCTGGCGGATGGTGTTTCCGCCAACGTAGAACACTCCGAGCATCAGGGCAGCTATGAATATCCCGCCTGTGTAGAACTCGAAAGAGGGTTCCTCGAGTAATACAATCAAGAGCCCGAAAGCTGCGACTAAGAAGACAAAAAGTCCGAGAGCGGTTTTCAACTTTCTTCTCGTGGCTGTGGTTCCTCGACACGGTTTAAAAGTTATGCTCGGGCATATCGCTGGAGTTACTTCTGCTCTAGCTTCACGTAGTTTCGATTGAGGTAAAGCAGTGGCGGCTTTTCCTGCGCATTGACGTCCAGAGCTTCGCCGACGAAAATGGTGTGATCTCCGCCAGGTATTACCTCAACTATTTTGCAATCGATGTATCCGATAGTGTTCCTAATCACTGGGCTCCCGCTCTTCCCGATGTAAAAGTCGAGGTTCTGGAACCTGCCAGCCTCGCCTGCGAGCGAAAAAGTCTCCGCAATCGGCCTCTGGACTTCGGAGAGAATGTTGACGCAATACCTCATGGACTTTTTGAATAGTTCTATTGCTGTACTCTCATTTCTGATGCAAATCAGGACAAGTGGCGGTTCCAGAGACACTGAGGTGAAGGCGGTCACGGTGAGCCCGAAAAGCTTGCCGCTATCAAGAGCACTCGTGACAACGGTGACTGCGCTTGCAAAGTACCTCATTACGTTTCGAATATCTACACTGTTCTCTACCTTGGATGAAGCGCCGGCAGCTCCACCGCTGTTTTGGATATTCTTTGAGCCTGCCATTTCTAACACCGTAGACTTTCGAAAATTCACAGAGTTTGGATAATCGTGGTCAAAGTAACTCTGACGCTGCACAAATATGTGTTTGGGAAGGTTCACGGCGCCGGCTCTAGAACACGCCGAAAACAAGGATCACGGCGAATGCGAGCACGAACAGAGCCACCGCAAGCGCGACCCAGAGCTTGTCCTTCGTGCTGAGTTTCTGCCTTCCTGCATCTGCCAACCGAGCAAGACACCATCACAGTGTGCAATTCACCTCTTTTTATCCTTGCTTTGCCCGGTGTCTCGAACGTAATGCAAAAGAAGGAACACGACAGATTGATCTCTCCTCCGGCGAGAGAGCGTGGACTGCACGGGACTGGATACACAATCGCCGGTTATCCGTTCGCCCGCTTTGGAATCCCGACGATAATTCATGCAAAGAAGGTCGAGCTGGCAGGTGGCACATGGAGGGAAAGGAATCTCGACTGTGGTGGGCTCATGAAGCTTGCAAGGCTCTGGGTCAACGACCTCCCGGGCGGATACGAAGTAGTGCTCGGCCTTGAGTGCCAAGACTGCCACTATACTGACTCGATCCGTATTCCGTACTCCGGGCACAAGCAACTTTTCAACGCGACTTCAAAACGCACGTGGGGGCTAAAGGAA
>JAKAPU010000050.1 GCA_021806865.1 archaeon | reverse complement strand
GTAAAGATGGAAATGTGGAGCTGGGCTATATTCAGGATCCAAATAGCGGTGCCCTAATCACAGGTCTGCCTGGCAGGAGGGGTGGCCTTGAAAAGAACTTTTACGCAGACAACAACTTTCAGACGAAAACAAAGGAAGGACAGTTTTCCATCTTCGTGTTTCACGCAAGCATAAGCGAGCTTCAATCATTAAACATCCCGACTGAAGAAAGTGTTTCGATACAGGACCTTCCCAAGGGCTTTTCCTACTACGCTGGAGGTCATATTCACAAGAGATGCAGCGGCACGCTCGAAGATTCCCCTGTCGTTTATCCGGGACCTCTCTTCGGAACCAGTTTTCCCGATCTTGAGTCTATTGCGAAGGGAGAATCAAGGGGCTTTGCAATAGTAGAATTTGAGGGATCCAAAGTAACTAATCTTCAATTCAAAGATCTTCAGCTCCCGACTGTGCTGCTGAAGGCCTTCTCCGCGGATTCTAAAACTGTGGAGCAGGTCGAGAAGGAGGTCTCGGAGTTTGTTTCGCGTGATTCTCTTGGAATCAACGGCTCTGTAGTCCTGCTCAAGATTAGAGGCACTCTCAGCTCAGGAAGATCATCCGACATAGACTGGTATCAGTACAGGCAGAAGCTTATCGAGAAAGGAGCGCTAGTTGTCAACATAAACCGATTGAATCTCTTGAGCCAAGAGTCAAAGAGACTTCAAAATCTAGGTGCAACATCAAAAGAGGAAATTGAATCGAAACTGTTCAAGGAGCACCTGAAGGAATACAAGCCTCCGGTTGCAGAGCTTGCTCATCTTTCGTCAGAGTCCGGGCACAAGGTAGCAACCAGTCTTCTGAAATCGCTAAAGACTGAGAAGAAGGAGGAAGAGACAAAGCAGGATTTCGAAAACAGAGTGTGGAAGGATGCTTCTGCTGTTTTGAGATTGCCAGAGCAAGAATCCTTACAATAGGGCGATCGTAAGTTGATGTTGAAGAGCCTCACTCTCCAAAATTTTCGCAGCTACGGCGATGCGCCAGTTAAGATCGACTTTGATAGGGGAATCTTACTATTCGAGGGAGATATTGGCTCCGGCAAGTCGAGCATACTGTACGCAATTGAATTTGCTTTCTTTGGGCTGGGAGACGTTGAAGGTAGATTCATGCTTCGAGGATCTTCACCGAGCGCACGAGTCGAGCTAGAGTTCGAAGTTGGAAACTCCGAGTACAAGATAATCCGCACGATCGAGAGAAGGAAAGGTACCGGAGCCGTACAGACGCGCGGCTGGATCTCGGAGAGTGGAGGTAAGGAAGAGGAGCTAAAACCCACAGAGATGAAATCAAGGATTCTCCAGATTCTGAGTTTTCGAGAAAAGCCCGGAAAATCATCTTCAAGGATCTATCGCTTTGCCGTGTTCACCCCTCAAGAGTTCATGAAGGAAGTGCTCAATCAGCGGCATGATGAGCGCATTGAAACGCTAAGACGCGCCTTCGGAATTGAGGACTATAGCTTTGCTGGTGCTAACACCGAAGTGGTGACTTCCAAAATCAATAGCATTGCCAGGATCTACGCTGAAGTTTCAAAGTCCCTACCTGCAAAGGAAGAAGCGCTGAGAAAGGCTAGCGAGAGTCTGAAGAAAAATGAGCTTGAACTCGCTAGTGCAAGGCGCAAACTCGAAGAAATTGATCAAAGCATTTCGGAGGTTCAATCCACTCTTTCCGTTCTGGAAAGAGAACGTGATGAAGCAAGACAGATCCAGATTGTGCATCCTCAACTCGAAACAGCGCTTCTTCAATTACAGAGCCAGTATACTGACGGACGTAAGCAACTTGAGAGATACGAAACAAATCAGAATGAGCGGAAGCTAGCCAAGATCAACCTTGCCAAACTCAAACCAGAGTACGAAAACTTTCTTGAAGCAAAGAAAAAGCTTCAGAATCTTGAAGAGGTTCACGACGAGTACCAAGATCTGGAGAAAAGAATTGTTGCTCTGAGCAGCGCTGTTTCTACAAAGGAAACTAGATTCAAAGCAGAGCTCTCAAGCATAGAGGATCAGATAAGAAGACAAGAATCGAACGCGGCACAGTATGTAAGAGACTCAAATCTCAGCCCAGAACTCCGCGAACGAGCAAGGAGCTTGGAGGAAAGTGCAAAGAGCCTCGTGGAATTTCAAAAGGAGATTGAAACACTAAATGTCGAAGTTGGGAATGAAGAGGGAGTCAAGAAGGCAAAACTCGCGGATCTGAAGAAAGTCCAGGGGCAGCTAAAGAGCCTTGATGGACTATCTGGCGAGTCTTCTTGTCCGTTGTGTGGTCAGAAACTCGACAAGCTGCATTTTAAATCAGTCACGCAAGAGTACCAAGCGCAAATAACTCGTTTAGAGTCGGAAATCAGTGAAATCGACGCCAGATTACGCGAACTACGCGCATCCGTTCGTGAAGTGGGTCTTAAGATAAGCAAAGCCGAGGATGCACGAACAGAACTGGAAAAGACAAGACAAGCAATCACTCGGCTGGAAAGCTCGCAGGAAACGTTGAAGAAAGTACGTGACGAAATTTCGGAGCTAAAATCGAAAGCGCAAGAGTTGAAGCTAGACCTCGAAAGTCGCGACTTTGTCCATGCTGAAGAAGTTGAGCTCAGTGCGCTCAAACTCAAGAGAGACAATCTGATCAATCCGCTCAAAGAATATTCTCAACTGCGAACTTTTGTCAGGCAGAGCGAAGAGTCTGGGTTGGTGAAGAGTTACCTCGATGCGGAGCTGCTTTCTTCAAGAGAAGACCTAGGTTCTCTGATCTCGAGTCAGAAAGAGAAAGTGTCGCAACTGGAGAGTCTCATCTCTCAGAAAAACCATGAGATCAAACAAAACAAGGAGCGTTTAGAGCAAGTCGAGCCCGCGATACTGGGGTATGACAAATCAAAACGCGAACTTGAAGAACTCGAAGACAAGAGAGTCAAGTCAAAGACCAGATTCGACACCTTACTTGCAAACGTGGCGAGCGAGAAGAAATTCATCGAGCCTCTAGTAAGAGAAGTGGATGAACTGAGACGCAAGGCCGCAAGAGTTTCGCTTTACAGAGGCTATTCTTCCTGGCTTGAGACACTCTTTCTCCCCGCAGTCGAAAACATCGAATCGCACGTGCTGGACTCCATCAGAGATGAATTTCAACGAGTATTCCACCGTTGGTTTGCCGAACTAATCGAAGATCCGAATGTTTCTGCAAGCGTAGACGACAGGTTCACGCCGACTATCACGCAATCCGGTTACGACCTTGACGCTCAGAGCCTGTCTGGTGGCGAAAGGACTGCTGTTGCGCTTGCATACAGGCTCGCTTTGAACTACATGGTGAAACGCGCTAACGAATCAATGCAGACAAACTTGCTTATTTTGGACGAACCAACGGAAGGATTTAGCAAGGAACAAACATACAGGCTCAGAGGAGTTCTCGAAGAACTTGAATGCGACCAGGTGATACTAGTTTCGCACGAAAGAGATCTTGAATCCCTGGCTGACAAGATATACTTGGTTGAAAAGCAAAACGGCGTCACCTCAGTGAAACTCGCTGAATGATTTTCTCATTGCAAAGTCCTTTTGGAATTGACATGGCAGATACAGTGTTCAACAACGCCCGATTTTGTCCTTACAATGCGCTGAAATTTGTCCTACAAGATATAATTGTCAAAGGGTACGCTCCTGGCACAAGCTGAGTCAGAATCAATCCAATCTTCGCTATCAGGTTTATTGAGTACCAGTCGATTATTCCCTGGCCCAACTTTACTTCATCCATTAACAACATTTTTCTATACAATGACTTGACTCGAAACGCGCGTGACCTGAAAGAATGAACTCAGAGCAGCATCTCGAACTACATTGTGACATCTGTGGTATTTCGGCAAAAAGCAGTTCACAATCGTTGTATGCCAGAGGCTGGCTCTGGGCCGAAGTGTATGGAGAGCGCCTTGTCAGATGTCCAAATCACTGGAAGGACGCTGAAGTCAGGGCCAGAGAAATGTTGCGCGAGGCCGGCATTCGTAGGTAAATTACGAAGCTCTGTTTGCTTCCTGATCTATTTTTGCAACGGCAGCGTATACGCAGGCGCAGATCTGCCTCACCTTTTCATACAGGGGCGATACGTCGTTTGAAATCCATTCAGACTGCCCCTCGATTCCCTTTGTCTTGCTTCCCTTGCTGACAATTTCAGAAAACTCGTTTTTCAGTTCGCCTGCTACTGGATCTGAACTTATCTCTCTGATCAGGTCAATGTAAAGATCGATGCTCTCAAGAATCGTTCCAAGATAATTGTTTCCGGTTTTTTGAAAAGTCTCATAGTCGGACGCCTTTTGCGCTTCGTCCAGTTGCTTTGCAAGAGCCTGCCGTCTAGTGTCCAGTTTGGACAGTTTATTGCTTATTAGGTCCATCTTTGATCCGCGCGAGTACTTTCCTTCCTCAACTTGGTTTTCCTCCTTCAGATCAGTCGGAGTACTCTGCCTTGACCTTGTCTTGGAAGCTTTTCCTTCAGTCATGGAGTGTTCTCGCGCGCCTTGGGTTCCAGTAGAGTGTCAAGGTCATCAAGTTATTGTTTTCTGTTTGCCTTCCAAGATCTAGAATTCTTTACAAACCGCTAAGATCTCGTTCTTTGAGGCAAGATATTCCTTCTGTAACTGTTCACAAGATTCATCTTGGTGTGTACTTGTGACGTCTGAGGTCTGACATGTCCGATACTTCGCGCACAAAGCCCTTTTCTACTAGATAGCTCAAAGCCGCTTGCAGAGTTCTTTTCGGCAGACCTGATCTTTGAATCAATGTGGGTTGATCTATTGGATGCTCTGTCTTGATCAGATGATAGACAAATTTCGAAGCTGGAGATCCCTGCACGCTTTGCACTGGCGGCGAAACTCCGAGCGTTTCGGTTGTGAGGCCTAATCTTTCCATTTCGAGTCGCAAGATGTCTTGCATTGGCACGCTCGCAATATTGACGTTTGGTCCGAACTCAAGAATTAGGTCAGTTCTTTGAGCAGGCAACGGTGCCTCAAAGATCAAATTCGGTGGACCAAACCTTCCAACGATCTCGTTGAGGTAATCCCAGTCTATTTCGTGTTGAGAGTTGTATATTCCCACACCCGCGCCACTTTCACCTGCTTCAATCACAACTTTGGGGCTTTTCAGTTCGAATGCTTCTTCGATCTTTGAAATCAGATAGGTCTGAGGCGAAGGTCTTCGCAAATCCTTCTTTCCGACCTCGAAGAGGTAATCCATCGAGAGTTTCTGTATCGTGTCGATGATGGTTTCCTTTGCTTCGCGAGTGATATCCGCTGCTGACTCGCTTATCTCCACCGTGTCGAATCCAAGAGATCGCAGCCTTTCCAGTACTTGTGTGGCCATCCGTTTTTTGTAAGCAACCTGGATGAGCGTCCCGCCGCTCATCACTTTGACACCAATGTCGTGATAGTACCTTATTCTCTCGATGAGTTTGGTTCTATCCAAGATAAGCGGAAGGCTGAGTCCAATCTTTACGTAATCGACATATTCCGCAGCCTGTTCCAGCAGATCTCGATTGAGGAGATCGAACCTATCCGATACCACAGAAAGTCCCTTGTCTCTGGGCTTGCCTTCCCTTCCAATCGCAGACAGGATTGAACCGCTGTTCTCGCTCAATTCATACGTCTTATGATGCAGTATTAGCGCATATCCTTAAGCATTATGTGTAATATACAGAGTGACGGTGGTTTCAAACATCCTGAGGCATAATGGAGTGGCAACTACAGCCACTGATAGTGGGAATGAAAATACAACTCTGGTTTACATTCGATGTTCCGAGAGGTTCTTTCGACTTGTAGGTTCATGGGATAGAAATTTCTTTGTGTTAACTAGGGATTCTTAGAGCTATGATATTGTTTCAAACTCTGATAGACAGACTACAATGCGGTAGAAAGTTCTGTCACACCTACGTGTGATACATTTTCACAGTATCAATTGGCTCCGTCTAGAAGAGCGCATGCTAAAGGACTCTTGTTGCACTACTCACCCTAGGAAGAGTGCAGCAAGAGGATGCTCTAGCTCCTCTAGTCTTTCAAGCGATCAAGATATGCTAATTGCTTCAACGGAGCCTGAGAAACGGAATGGCAACTCTGTAGCCTATGGGGGGTGCAGTTTGGCTTGTTCACACGCCACGTTCGTCATAGCAGGATTCAACAGATCAAGATCCCAAGTTCACAGAATACAATCAAACTCTATATCCTTGGCAGTTATGATGACCCTTAGAAGCCTAGTGAGCCAATTTTCGGCCTGCCACAAATGCGTCGTTCGTAAGAGAGTAGCACGCGTTTTATTCAGCGTGGACATTTCGCACATCTTTATGAAAGCATAAGCTAGAGCCCATGGTATCCAAGAATGAAGATGAATACATTGCTTAACAAGTGCGATAAGCTTTGCAATCCTTGGGTTAGGCTATAATTACAATCCCATAGCAATTAGTAAAAACACTTCAAGATTTTGACAAATATCGAGAGCAAGAGGGAAAGAAGGAGCGGAAGAAATGAATTATTGGTGCTGTGTTGTCTGTCGGAACGGTTCTGCCACAATAGGGCGAACTTTGGACTCGATTTTGAAACAGACGTTGCCCCCTGAGTTCGTCATAGTCGTAAATGATGGGTCGACTGACAATACGGTGGAAATCGTCCAAGAAAAAAACACAAGCGGGAGAATTCATGTGATACACACTTCTTCGAAGACAAACGACATCAGAAGAATACCCATGTTACTGAATTTGGGCCTAAAAGAAGTGGCAGAATACCCAAAAACAGAATATATGATGGTATCAGGAGACGACAACGAGCTATCGCCTACCTACGCTGAAATGATCATGGATAGAATGAATGAAGATAGGAAAATAGTTGTTGCCTCTGGCGATTGGACTAGTGCTAGTTTAAGAATGGACCAAATGCCACACGGCGGCGGTCGCCTTGTCCGAATGTCTTTCATGAAGCAAATTGGGGGTGAATATCCAGTTGCCTATGGCTGGGAAACGTGGTTGCTCTACAAGGCCTTGGAATTAGGATACAGCGTAAGGCTCTATCCTGATCAACGATATGTCCATCTTCGACCATATCGGTCCAAGAATCTTTTTGGATGGGGCAGAGCGATGTATAATCTTGGCTTTCCTTTGTATTTCGTCATCTTGCGCTTCATGACAAATCTTGTATATTCCAAGAACGGAACACAGTCGCGACGTGCTAGCGTCGCGATGCTCGCCGGCTACCTCTCCGCTAGATTGAACCCTGCCTCATTATCTGGTCTGTTGATTGAAGACGTGCGTCTCAAGGACTTTGTTAAATATCATACTACATCAAGGCTGGCGAGGATATTTTGGTCAATTACGAACGCATTTTGATTCTTGCACCACACACTGATGATGCCGAGTTAGGGTGCGGGGGTTCAATAGTTCGCTTCCTTGAAAATGGCAGCAAGATAAATGTGGCAGTATTCTCCACTGCCGAAAAGTCAGTTCCAGCAGGATTCAAGAAAACTGCACTAAAGGATGAATTCTACAAATCAATGGAAGTACTTGGAGTGAAGAAGTCAAACCTCATCGTCTACGATTACGAGGTGCGAACACTATCTTACCACAGGCAAGAAGTTCTGGAAGAATTGGTAGATTTGAAAAAGAAACTAGACCCCGACATGGTGTTTCTTCCATCGGGAGAGGATCTCCATCAAGACCATCAAGTTGTTTACAACGAAGGTCTTAGAGCTTTCAAAGAGATTACTATTTGGGGCTACGAGTTACCATGGAACACCATTACATTTCCCGCAAGAGGATTCGTAGTTCTAAAAAAACATCACATTATGAAAAAATGGAAAGCTCTGCAAAAATACAAGACGCAGTTTGCAGCCAAGCGACCATATTTTTCACTCGATTATGTTCGTGGCATAGCAAAGATACGAGGTATTCAGATCAAGACTGACTACGCCGAATCGTTTGATATCATCAGGACTCGTTTGTGAAATGGTGAATGTCCTAATCACTGGAGTCGGAGCTCCAGGCACAACTGGTACTCTATACGCACTGAAAAACAATCCCGACGGGGAAGAGGTGAATATTTTCGGAACGGATATCAAAGAAAATCCCGTAGGCAAGTACTTTGTAAGTCGTTTCTACAAGATCTCGGCGCCCGAAGATCAAGAATACATTGAGAGATTAAATTCCATATGCTCGGAAAATTCGATAGATGTCGTTATACCACAGACCACTCGAGAGACAAGTGTGCTTTCTAAAAGCAAGGAAAGCGTCGAGTGTAAAGTCGTCGTGACGGGCCAAGATTCTGTCGATATCGCAAACAACAAATTCGAACTGATGAAAAGGTGTGAAAACATAGGTGTCCCCTGTCCGAGATACTACAAGGTACATGCTCTGGCGGACCTTATCGACAGAGCAGAAGAATTCGGATACCCGGCAAAGTCCGTTGTTGTAAAACCGCCAGTTTCTTTTGGCAGCAGAGGTCTTAGAATACTAAAGGAATACAACTCTTGGAGCATTAGAAGATTTTTGAGTGAAAAACCCAGTCCGATTGAAATGACATTAGATGATTTCAGCAAGATTTTCACCAAGGACAAGCATGTTGATTTTCCCGAGATGTTGGTCACGGAGTACCTTCCAGGGAAGGAATATTCAGTCGATGTCTTTCGCGGTGAGAAAGCAAGCGTGGCTATACCAAGACTACGCGCTGAGATAGTAAACGGCATAAGTTTCAAGGCTATTTCCGACTATCGCAACGACCTCATAGAGTACTCATTGAAAATCTCGAACCACCTGAATCTGAAGTATGCTTTTGGCTTTCAATTCAAGCTTGATTATTCGGATACGCCAAAAATACTGGAATGTAACCCTCGTGTACAAGGAACAATGGTCGCAAGTGTATTCAGCGGAGTCAATGTGATCTGGCTCGCCGTAAAAGAGGCAATTGGACAAACTGTTGACAAGATACCAACGCCCCAATCATTTGAATTCCTGAGGTACTGGGGTGGCATAGGTGTCACGAGCGATAATTCTATTCACAATGTTGGTCGCTTCTAATGTGCGGCATAGGCGGTTGTCTAGGGGTACATGCTTCAGATGATTTATTGAAAAGAATGTCTGCACTTATCAAACACAGAGGTCCTGACGACAGTGGCTTCTTTCTTGATAAGAATGTAGGACTCTTTTCAGATCGTTTGAGTATCATAGATATTGTAGGCGGCCACCAACCGATGACAAGCGAGGACAATCTAGTCATAGTCTTCAATGGGGAAATCTACAATTTTCCTCAGCTTAGGCTCGACTTGGAAAAACATGGCCACCGATTCAAAACGCATTCCGACACGGAAGTCATCTTGCACGGATTTGAAGAGTATGACACTGAAGTCTTCCGTCTACTTGATGGAATGTTCGCAATCGCCTTGTACGATATCACAAAGAAGAGACTAGTCCTCGCGCGAGACAGAATCGGGATAAAGCCGCTATACTATATGAAAACAAAGAGAGGCGATCTAGTCTTTTGCAGCGAGATCAAGGGAATTCTCTCACATCCAGAGGTTTCAGCTGCGGTCAATCCTGAAGCATTGTATTACTTGATTTCCTTGTACTACGTTCCGTTTGACTCGACACTTTTTTCAGGCATAATGAAAATACCCGCAGGCCACTTTTTTGATTCCCAAACCGGAAAAGTGGCCGAGTACTGGAGGCCCAAAGCACAGATCAAAGACGACGTCCCTGGAGTCCATCAAATCCACGATGCGTTAGAATCGTCAGTCAAGAGACAATTAATCTCAGATGTCGAAGTGGGAGCTTTTCTTTCAGGTGGATTGGACACGAGCACAATCACTGCGTTTGCTTCAAAACAATATGCTGGAAAGCTAAAGACTTTCTGCATGGGCTTTGGGCACAACGATGACGAGCTTGAGGATGCAAAACTAGTAGCCGAGTACTTTGGAACAGACCATCATTCATTTTCTATATCAGATAGTAAAATGCTGGAGCTTTATCCCAAAATGATATGGCATTCAGAGCTTCCCAAAGTCAACACGTATAGCTGGTTTGTCAACCAATACGCCAGTAAGTTTGTGAAAGTCTGCCTGAGTGGACTCGGTGGAGACGAGTTATTTTTTGGTTATCCAACATCCTCTAGGTACGCGAGTTTTTTCAGGGCTCAAAACATCATGAAAGCTCCGGCCGCTTCGGTGCTTTCCGTATTTGCTAGCGGCAAGAAGAAGCGCATTCTCAAGAACATCAAAGACAGGACGACGACTTATCTCACAACGATTTCACCTATCTATGAAACCCGCGATGCACAAGTATTTTCGACTGATATCTCGCAATACAGAAATGAACTCCACGAGCGCATGCGAACAAGTTTCTTTAGTGACAACAACGACTTTGTTCAGCAGGCTGTGAATGCCGAGTTTCAGACGAAGTTGCCCGACGACTTCCTTTCAATAGATGATACCATGTCTATGGCGCACTCATTGGAGAACAGAGTGCCATTGCTGGACAACGAGCTCGTTGATCTGGTCCAACCCATTCCATACAGATACAATTATTCGAATGGAGTAGGTAAGCTTCTCTTGCGAAAGGCTATGCAAGACATACTTCCCGAACAATGTTTTGCGAAGCCAAAACATGGTTTTAGTCTCAATGTTGTCAACTGGTGGTCTGGCGAGTTCGGAGAAGAGATAAGAAGGATTATCCCAGAGTCTGCTATCATTAGGCAATACTTCGATGTTGAATATCTGCGCAGGATGATCACTGAGAAGGAAGACTATAGTACAATCTCATTGTTGTGGTACATATACGGCTTTCACGTCTGGCATGAAACTTTTTCGAAACAATTTGGACCGCGAAGATAAGATGACAGTCGAATCCTCTCGTGTCAACATACTTTTAGTGATCAGAACAGTGCGATTGTTGAATGATTGACATCCGTATCCCAACCATACGTAGGATAGATGAGCATGAAATCAAGGATATGTTAGCCAAAGCCGGAGTACCGTTCAATCGGGTTATCATTGATAGTCAATCCGAGCCACTGGGTAAAGCATAGGAAGTAATGATTAAGAAAGCGACTCCAATATTTCTCTTCCTAGACAACGACGTTTGCTTATCTCCTGGTTGATATCACGACATAACATAATATTGGGCTAACGATATTGGTTGGCTGGAAGGTTTGGCAATTCCCACCCAACCCAGGCGGTATCACAATTGAGCTCAGAGTCATTTCTCGGTGCTTTCAAGTCTTCGAGTCACCAATGCAGGATCTTTCTTCGATATGCCCCGACAACTTGACAGCGCTCTTTAACATCGAGCATTTGAAAAGACTACTTTATGCGACGGGAAAGAATCCTTTATCGTGTACCGCAGTTTCCTTAGTATAGCATATCTATGGTTTTCGTGTCTGGCATGAACCTTTTTTAAAGTCAAATTAGTATGTTGAGACGATGAAGATATTACTAACAGGCGCTACGGGGTTCATTGGTTCGCACCTTGCCCCAAAACTGGAAGAGCAAGGTCATGATGTGTATACGTTCGAACGATATGTAACTGGTCGTCCAGCGACCAAGCATAAATTCAAGACAGTTTTTGGTGATCTCCGAGACTACCTACAAGTTTCTCGCGCTGTAAAGGACGTTCAGCCACAAGCAATTATTCACTTGGCCGCAATTTCACCAGTTTCATATAGTTATGAGAATCCGTTTGATGTTCAGGAAGTAAACTATATTGGCACAGTCCATCTTGCAGAAGCAGCATTACGGAATGCACCGTTCTTAGGACAATTTATCTTTGCATCAACAAGCGAGTCTTATGGCAATATTCAACCACCAATGAGAGAAAACAACGAACAGTTACCAAATTCACCATATTCGGCTTCCAAAGTTGCATCAGAGAAATACTTGCGTTATCTTCATGTAGCAAATAGCTTTCCTATAACTATTATGAGGGCTTTCAATACTTATGGTAGAAAAACTGACCACCATTTTTTTATAGAAAACATGATTACCCAAATGTTGAGATCCAATGTTGTGAAACTAGGCGAAAAAGACGCAGTTCGGGACTTTATGTATGTCGATGATCACGTTAATGGATATCTTTCTGCACTTGGAAAGAAAGAAGCAATAGGTAGGGCCATTAATTTCTGTACCGGAGTACCATACAAACTCACTGACATAGTAGAAATTGCCAAAGAAATAACTGGTTTTACTGGCGATATAATATGGAATACAATACCAAGACGGCCCTACGACATTTCGCAGCTTTGGGGCATAAACACTCTTGCCGAAGAACTACTTGGCTGGAAACCGACTATTCCTCTTCATGAAGGTTTGAAATTTACTGCTGAGTATTGGGACAAAGTGCTGCCTGCGGGGAAAATACAATGACAGAACCTTTAGACGTTCTTATAGTAACAAAATTAGAATCGCTTGCTTCTGATTTTCAAAATATGATCGCTGATTCTGGTATTCCAGTAAACAGGATAATAATCGAAAATTCAAAACCGCTTGGGCCAGCAAGAGAACGAGCTATTCAGAAAGTAGAAACCAAGAAGTTTGTTTGGCTTGACGACGATGTTTGGCTCCCAAAGAATTGGTATCAGTCACTGATGGAATATTGGGACAATGACAACATAGGCTGGCTTGAGGGGCTTGCACTTCCTACTACACCAAAGTGGTATGCAGATTGGACTAATTACTCTTATCAGAAGCACAAGCATGAAATCAAGAACTTGAAACCAAACGAAAGGAGCTTCAACTGTTGTGCTGTAGTAGTTGCCGACGCGCTAAAAGATTGGCACTATCCTGCTGGTGAATATCAAGGATTTGGATCTGAAGATCTCATGATGTCTAATCATGTAAGTCAAAAAGGGTACAATCGGTTGCGTGTTCCGATTGTGGCTGAACACCGAATCAACTATGGCGAAGGCAACAGTATTTGGAAGCATATCCGCGAAGGCACGAAATCACTGGGTAGTCTTCCAGAATATCACTCGCCGTCAAAAGCATTCAGATACGCAATATCATGTTTTGGATCAGGATGTATTGCATCAGTCAAACAAAGGAATATGTCAATCTTGCCAAATGCTACAAAGTGGGCCTTTTACTGGTTTAGGGACATGATGTTTTGAAGATACGCCGTACTTCAAAAGAAAAATCCCCATAGTTTTGGCAAATTCGCAGGAGTATTATGGCCACTATTCATAAGAGATACCCTACTATTGCTTTGAATGCTCTGAGGTATGGAATGAAGTACATAGACTCGATTTGATTTCTACTGAAATCGAGTTTCGCTTCCCGTTATCCGAAGAGAAAATTTGTTTGTAACCGACTCATGGAGCAAGTTTCATTTTTAAAACATGTGAATCTCACTAAACCATACATTTTGTTCGTCTCGGAGCTTGAAGCTGTAGCCCGTCTTTGCTCTTCTGAACCGGGCAGGTGTTTCAAACACAAGTGAGTCGACATTTCGAGAATTCGCCAGAAAATTAAGCGGCCCTGAACAGTGAGGAGTTTTTCAGTAATTTGATTTCTTGTGTCAAGATTAGACTTGATTACGGGCGTAATTCTTACTCAGACACACTTACAAAAGCTCAAACTGGCTCGTGCTCAGAATGTCGCAATCAAGTCTGATAGCTAGCGTTCATCGTGAACTCGAATGACGAGCCATACTGATTCACTATCTGAATTGTATACTGCAATCCTCCGATGATGCTCAGTGGTTGATTAGGCGACACTGGGCTGTTTAGTGTGTTAATCGGCCCCGTGTACAAGAGTACTATCACTTGACCTGGTCGAATAGTCAATCCTATCGAACTAGCAGGAAGGATCTGATTCGGGTTTGGTTGGACGATAGAGCCAGTGTCCAATATCTGGAAGCTTGCTATTGTCTCATTACCAGATGAATTCGTCACCCCATCGGTAGCGTTCGTGCCCGAAAAATCAGCCGGATCCATTGCGGAAATTGCGTTGTGGTCCTGGGACGTACTTGTCTGAGAGTTTGTTACTACTTCGGTTATTGTCGTCACTGTAGTAATCGTGGAGGTGATAACGGTAGTGCTAACGTTTGCATTAGCAGTCAGGTCACTACCAAGAACATTTAGAGCAGTTATGGTGACTGGTGTGCTTCCTGTATTATTTAGAGCGAACAGAAGAAAAGATGAAGACAAGACTTTTGCTACAACGGTTAGATTGTCTCCAATGCCGATCTGTTGTGCCTTCCACCAGGGCGCAGTAGTTAAATTCTGAATCGTAGAGCCTGTCTGAGCAAGTGAATCATTCCAGATCTCTGGAGGTATTGGTATGCCCTGGGCACTGGGAAGAAGTTCTAAGCTTATCCTACCGCCGTTGCTGCTTGCAAGTACAGTTGGAGATAGTGAAATCACAAACCCCGCACTACTATTAGGCGCCAATACTACCCCGCCATTTGCGATCGGGATAACTAACTGGTTCAGTGGAACAATGGCAGTGTAATTCTTTCCATAGTAGGTTATTGTAGCATTGGTGATATCAAATCTTACTCTGTCGAAAACGCCACTTTGGACGGTAGAGCTTCCGAGAGTCACGCCCGCATTGAGCACGTTCATCAAATCTATGCTTCCTGAGTTTGCCACAGTGAACCAGACAGAGTTGTTGTTTACGTCAAATGTGTGTGCTTCAATATCTGAATAATTGACATACAAATGGGAAGTCCCCTTTGGAACTATAGGCGGGTCGGTGATCTGCGCCGCCAGAACCCCAGTCGGGATTTTTGAGCTGGTGATTGTATGAGTGCTCGTCGAAGTAATTGTGGTCGAGGTTATCGTAGTAAATCCACTTTGAAGATGGGGCTGCGCGGCAGACACCGCTGCAATTATTCCACCGGCTAGCAAGATGCCCACTAGTGCCATGAGCACGAGCCGTCTTGAGCCGTTCATATCCTACTCACTTTTCCAGCACCCGTTATTGAGTTTTAGGTATACCCGACTGCGTGAGATGTGTGAGAGCGGGACGTCTACATTGGGAAATCTTGAATCAAGTGATTTGTTGAGTTTGAGCAATTAGTTTATTCATACTAATAGGGAATATT
>JAKAPU010000268.1 GCA_021806865.1 archaeon | reverse complement strand
GCAGTAAGCACCCCGAGCTCTATCTCCAGCATTGTCCAGAGCAATCTTCGTCGCTCCGTTTCTCTTCCTAAAAGTACCCACGCCCAGAGTCCAGAGCCTTCTGAGTTCTGAACCTACGACTTCTCCATGCCCGATCACTATTGCGTTGGATTCGACACGCCTTGCAATTTCCCACAGCCCGAGAAGTATCAACTTGTCTTGCTCCGATGGTTTGGTTTTCGTCTCGACCGTAATCTTTGATGCTTGCAGTTTCTTTGTATAGTCCGGCGCGTCCTGCACCAGAACCAGGCCCTGCATCAACTTCACATCGTAGGGAAATGTGGTCGCAGCTGTAGTCTGTATCAACCTCATCTTCTTCTTTTGCTTTGATTCCAATATCTCAAGCGCTTCCGGAGCATAGCCTGGAGCTAAGACTATCTCTGTGTACACGGAATCGTCTTTGGATTCCTCTCCCCTTCCTATCAGTTTCGCTGTTTCGACGTCCACTGTCCTATTCAGAACAGTGGTGTTTCCAAAGTCGGCCTCAGGATCGCAAGCGTGTGCCAACTTGTACGCATCGGCAAGGGTCGTCGAATACGCGAATCCGGATATCTGGCCGTGTTTTACGGTGGCGGCAGCTGGAGATGCCTCAAATCCTTCGAGTATCTCAAAGGAACTTGCGACATCCAAGTGATTGTTGTAAGATCTAGTTTCCCCAAACAACTGGGGCCAATCAGGTATTCCTCCACTGGCCCCGTTAACAGCGTAGATCATAGCTTTCTGATTGGGGTTTTCTCCGTACTTCGGAACTTCGTATCCGCGCGCAGAAAGGAAGAATGAATCTGGAAACTGGGCTGTAGAAAACCGTCGATGCAGTGTGTTGTAGATCGCAATATCGTATGCGGCAACCACTTCGAACGCTCGAAGTGCCATTTTCCTTCTTGTTTCGAATGAGATTTTTCCCGACCTGCTCTTTAGTTCCAACGCGATTTCATTGTAATACTTTGGACTCGGTACGATGCACACTGATTCAAAGTTCTTGGCCGAAGCGCGAACAAGCGACGGACCTCCTATGTCTATCATTTCTATCAGTTCTTGGTCTCCAGACTCGGCTTTGGCGGCGGTACTCTCGAAGGCGTAAAAATTGCATACGACGAGGTCGATAGTGTTGATTCCGAGCGACGCTATCTGGCTCATGTGACTCTCACTTGACTTTCTTGCCAAGATTCCTGCAAAAATCTCCGGCTGTAGGGTCTTGACGCGCCCTTCGAGCATCTCTGGGAAGTGTCCTATTTTGTCGAGCGGTGTTGCAGGGATTCCGGCACTAACAAGCGCTGACAGAGTCCCGCCGGTTGCGATTAGGTCCACCTCGTGTTCTCTCAGAGCCGTTGCAAAATCAACCAACCCTGTCTTGTCAAAAGCGCTCAAAAGCGCTCGGCGAATTTTAAGATCACTTGTCGGAGGAACAGTTTCCATTGTCGAGCTCATTTTCTCAATCCCTAAGGAGGAACCTTCCCGTATTTAATTTGCAGCAGGCATGTCTGTTGAAAAAATTTAGATACTTGGTTCGACTCAGGCCGCGCAAAAGAGCAAGGCAAAATTCCTTCAGAGAAAATCTGTGAAACAGCTCGACAAACAAAACAAATATCCAGCCTCAATTGGAATAGTACTTTGCTCTTCAGAAAAGACCTGATTCAATATTGAAGATATACACAAAGACCGGAGACAAGGGAGAAACAAGCCTTTACGGAGGAAAGAGGGTAAGGAAGGACAATGCTCGTGTTGAGGCGTATGGAGACATCGACGAAACAAACGCGGCTATTGGCATTGCGAGATCTTACATCCATGAAGGATCTTCTGGTTCTAGAGAAGCGCTCGGATTCATAGATTCGGCACTAGAGACGGTGCAAAACAAGCTCTTTTCAATTGGGGCAACCCTCGCTGGCTCGGAAGATCAAAGTTATTTTGTGAAAGATAGCGACATTGAGTACCTCGAGAAATGCATAGACCACATAGACGAGTTGATCCCTCCGGTCAAGGCATTCATTCTTCCATTTGGAACAGATCTTTGCGCGAGACTTCACTTTGCTAGGACAGTGTCGCGCCGCACAGAGAGAAAGTTAGTTGCGTTGTCAGCGATCGAACAGGTTGACCCAAACATCCTTGCGTATTCAAACAGGCTTTCTGATTTTCTCTTTACCCTGGCGCGATTTGCAAACAAGGCACAGAGCGTTCCTGATACATTATGGAAGAAAGAACACCAGCCCCAGATTCAGGTTCAAGCACAATCGAAACTTGACCTGAAACCGGAAACACATCTAGCCGAGCAAAAACCGAATCTACCTGCAAAGGTTGCTAGCAACGGTACCAAAGGTCAGGTCTGAACGACCGGCTTTACAAATCCGCCCTCTCCCTGCGATCCTACCACCTTGTCGTAATCCTCAGTAATCAAGCGCCCTCTGAGGAAGACTAGTTCCTGGGATCCGTTCACCCGTCTCCCATCCCAGGGCGTCCAGCCACATTTGCTGTACACCTTGTCGTTCGAAATCGTGTACTCTTTCTTCATATCAATGAGGATGAGATCAGCGTCGGATCCCACTTCTATCGCGCCTTTTCTCGGATACAGTTGAGCATGCTTTGCAGGATTTTCACAGGCCAGTTTCACGAAAGTGTCCAGAGTCAGTTTACCCTTGTTGATGGCGTCCAAAAACAGTCGAAGATAGTCCTGAAGCACTGGTGTGCCCTTTGGCGAAGCAAAAAAGTCCTTGCGCCCCTGTTCCAACTCTTCTCTGGTATGAGGCGCGTGGTCGGTCGCGATAATGTCAACCGCACCGTCCTCCAGAAACTCGTAGATGGAGTCCTGTTCTCTCCCTTCGTGATAAATTCCGTGGCTGAAAGGTCCGAGCCGTTTGTTGTCCTCCTTGGTCAAAAAGAATGTCCATGGATTGATTTCTGTCGTGAAACTGTAACCAGACGACTTTAGAACGCGAGCCAGTTCGAGTTGCGGACGCCAGCATACGTGCGCCAACCTTAGTTTTGCTCCGACCGAATTTGCGATCAGAACTAACATGGAACTGGAAGTGGTGAGGGTGAGGCTGTCCTTGTATGAATAGCAGTCAAGGTATGCGTCAATGTCGTGTCGATTTTGCTTTTCGACGATGTCGATTTCGGCCTCCCTCCATATTTCTGGTTCGAGCGGGTGTACTACGCATGGAAGTTTCGTT
>JAKAPU010000267.1 GCA_021806865.1 archaeon | reverse complement strand
ATCGGTGTTAATATCGTCGCCAAACTTTACTGTGACTGTGCCCTTGATGCTCACGAGTAGTACCTCCTTGGATCTGCGATCTTTCCTTCTATCGCGGTCGCCGCTGCTGTCGCTGGCGAGACAAGATATATCGACGCATCGGGGGATCCCATGCGCCCCTTGTAGTTGCGATTTGAGGTGCTGACGCACCTGTCTCCTGGCGAAAGCACTCCCATGTGTTTTCCAAAGCACGGGCCGCAGTTTGATGATTCGATGTTTGCTCCCGCATCAGCAAATATCTTGAGTATGCCTTCAGACATTGCCCAGTTGTAAACCAGTCGCGATGCGGGTATCACAATCAAGTTCACGTTGCGGCTCACCTTTCTTCCCTTAATCACCTTCGCCGCCTCGATCAGGTCGGTGTGTCTCGCGTTGGTGCAAGAGCCGATGAAAACGACGTTCACCTCATCATTGACCTCGCTGGCCGCCTTTGCGTTTGCCGGCGAGTGTGGTAGCGCCACCTGCGGAACCATCTCTGCTGCGTTGATCTCCATCTTCGAGGTGTACTCGGCGTTCTCATCGCTCCTTGTGAGGCTCACTCTCTTCATGCTCTCCGAGAGCTCTGTGGAAAGCTCTGGATGTCGTCTAACGATGTCTTGCATGAACTCCAGAGTGACTTCATCCGGGTTTACTATGCCGCTTCGTGCGCTCATCTCGACGGACATGTTGCACATTGTGAATCGCCCGTCCATGCCCATCTTCCTCATCGTGCTGCCCGTGTACTCCGCGACGCGCTTTGAGCACCCGCCCTCCTTCAGCGTTCCGAGTATGTACAGTATCAGGTCTTTAGCAGAGACACCCTTTTGGAACTCGCCGTTGATCTCAAATCTGTAGGATTCGGGGACGAAGAAATCGTAAATCTCTCCCAGCGCGAGCGCGTACTCCGCCTCGGTCGTGCCAATGCCAAAGCCAAGTGCTCCGATCGCCCCAATCGTGTCCGTGTGGCTGTCGGTCGCAACCACGACCTCACCCGGTCGGACAAAGCCTTCCTCGGTCACGACGGTGTGCTCTATCCCATCGCCCTCTTTGTACATCATTATTCCGTTTTCGGTAGCGAACTGCTTCATCAGGTTCACGCCCTGGGCAACCTTCACCGAGCAGGAAGGTACGGTGTGGTCGGGAATGAAGCAGACCCTTTTCGGATCAAAGACGCGTAGCTTCGATTTCTTACCCTGGCCGAACACGACTATCTCTTTTTGAGAACTCGAAGAAACTTCCTCGAAAACTAGTTCAAAGTCAGCCTTGAAATTTACAAGGGCTGGCGGAGCAATCACCTCGTTGAAGTACAGCTTGTCAATCGGCAGCACTTCGACGAGGTCTCCGGCGCTGGCCTTTTTCCCAGTGGCTCTCGACACTATCTTTTCTACGATCGTTTGACCGCCTAACACTTTTCCGAATACCTCCAACCAAGCGCAACCTTCCAATCGGGCAAAGTGTACTTCTGGTCTTTGGTTCTGAAGATCAGCTTGTACCTGTACCCGTCGATGAGAGCTTTTATGCTCGCATCCAGAACATCTTCCGAAACGGCCGTCGTCGCCCATGTCGTCGTTGGAAGCGCGCCGGCGTAACCAACATCCTGATCTGCAAATTCTGTCCTAGCTCTAGCAGCAGCAGCCGTCCCGCTAATCGAGTCTACTATGTTCAAAGCGTAACTCGTGAGTTTCAGCGACTTTAGTTCTGGAAACTCACTATCCAGACATTTTTTCAGTGCAAGGTCGATTGCGTGAATCGGGCCGACCCCCTTGGCTGAACCGGTCACCTTCTTCCCTTCCTCCCCAATGCTCACCTCTATCGTGCCGCTGACTTCGGCCGACTTTTCTATGGTGCGTACTGTGCTGATCTCCCAGCGCGTCACCTTGAAGGGCCAGATGGCGAATCCCAGTGTCTCCAAAATCAAGAGATGAACGCTTGCCTTTGCGTTGTCGAACTTGTACCCCGCTGCCTCCATCTCGCGCATTCGCGCCAGAACCTTCCTCGCCACTTCCTCCCTGTTTTTTGTGTAGAGGCCGAGCTCCCACATCTCGGCCAGTATGAGCGAGGCATCATCCACGCCTAATTTTCGTGAGTTGCCTACCTGCGCAGGATTGATCACTTCGTATGTTTCCGGCGCGCTGGAGACGTCCGCGATGTGGAACGGATCGGAGTGAGAATATGCCATGTCACTGACGAACGGCTGCATTGGAATCTCTACTCCCGAGGCCTGGGCAACTTTCGCCGAGACGGCCTTCAGGGAAACAAGTTGCTGGTCCTTAGGCAGTGGAGAATTCAGTGCGTCATAACCCTGCTTCAACACGAGAATTGGTAGCAACTGGCAGAGGTCTGCGTTACCTGATCTTTCTCCCATTCCGTTTATCGTGCCCTGCACGTGCCTTGCTCCCGCCTGAACCGCGGCAAGAGTGTTTGCAACAGCGAGCCCCAGATCATTGTGGCAATGGATCCCAAGTATCACATTCTTGTCAGCAAAATGGCTCTGGACGAGTTTCACAGCCTTTGATACCTGGTCGGGGAGTGCAACGCCGCGTGAATCCACCAGGACAACTCTTGAAGCGCCTGACTCGACAGCCGTTTCAAGGATGCTCAGCGAATATGCCGTGTCCTCGAAGAAGCCGTCAAAAAAGTGCGACGCGTAGACCAGAACTTCCTTTCCCTTTTGCCTAAGCAGAGTTATGCTGTGTCGCAGCTGCTTGATGTTTTCCTCAGGATCCAGCTTTTTGTGCGTGAACACTTCTGTCAGGTGAGACTGCCAGCAGTTCGCGCGAACGCTCGCATACTTTATGTTCTCGGGAATCTCTCCCTCCTCGTCCACCTTCGTCACTGGATAGTTTGAGAGAAACACCACCGGCTCGGTTCCTCTCTTGAGCACATCCCAGATCTGCTTCAGGTACTCGGTTTCCTTGGGGTTCTTGCTCGGAGACGGTGATTCGATGAAAGCAACGCCGAGTGAGTCAAGGAGGCTCGCGATTGCAAGCTTCTCGCCGACGGAGAAGGAGACTCCGAAGGTGCGCTCCCTCATCGTGGAGTCGAGTATCTCAAGCTTCTTTCCGAGCTTCTGAGCAGGCTGGTTGCCGGTCAACCTACAGCACTTTCACTTCTTTCTCGTGGATTTCTTTGGTTTGGATTTCTTCTGAGGTTTCTTAGGTGCCTTCTTTGTCTGGAGCTTCGACCAGCTCA
>JAKAPU010000266.1 GCA_021806865.1 archaeon | reverse complement strand
CTACTCGTTTGTCCGTGGGCAGAACCGAGCAAGCAGTTTGTTCTTGAATTTCCTTGAAAATTGCTTCTCTTGCAGCCCTCTCTGTCTCAAGCCCCGAAGCTACTCCGAATGTCGATAGCAAGTCGTCGCTTGGACTCTCTTCCAACTTCCTTCTTTCCTCTCCTACCCGCTCAGCCACTTGCTGTGGAATTGGAAGGAGCTCGCCATCCCAACCCGGAATGGCGGCCATCGGATCCTCGACTGGAGTTACGTATACGTTCTCTTCTTGAATTGACTCGATCCTCCAAGCCCGCCCCTTGATCACGAAATGAACACCGATCCTTGCGTGGATAATCATGAACTCTTCTCCTAGAATCCCAACTCTCTGTTGTGTGGTAGCGTCAATCACAGAGTACCGCCTTTCGTCCCTGATCATGGACAGATTTTCCAGATAGTAATTGCGGCACTTTCCACGACGAATCACACTTCTGTGTGCCAATGTCAAGTAGCCAAGCTTCTCCATGAAGGCAAGAACAGAAAGCAGCGAGCTTTCGGTCAGCGACCTGAAGGAGTATGCCGTTCTAGCAAGACGCAAAATGTCATCAATGCCGATTTCTCCACGTTCTATTAGCATACCCGCAACTTGATGGGACAACACATCTAGTGGGCATTCGTGAACTACAGTGGGCTCTAGTCTCTTGTCAATTGATTCCTTGATTATCGCCACAGTCTCCAGAACATCTTCAGGGCTCACGTTCAGCGTGATTCCCTTTGAGGCCTTTGAGATGCTGTGTCCCGACCGCCCTACCCTTTGTATCAATGAGCTAACACGTCTAGGCGACATGTATTGAATAACCAAATCGACAGCCCCAATGTCTATTCCGAGTTCGAGTGTTGACGTACAAATCATCGCTCTAATCAACCCGTGCTTGAAATCTCCCTCAACCCTCTCTCTTTCCTCGCGAGGGAGAGAACCGTGATGAACACCTACCTTCAGACCAAGCAGTGCAAGCCTCGAGCCTAGAGTTTCTGCGAGTGTTCGACTGTTGACAAAGATTAGTGTTCGTTCATGCCCATTTACGAGATCAATTATTCTTTGAAGTCGGGCAACAGTCTGTGGACTGACAAACAGGTCTCGTGACCTTTTCTTATCTTCAGTCTCTGGAAAAGGAAACTCAACTTCATAGACTCTCGCTTTCTGGATGTAGCTCGCATCTATCACTCTACACTTTCGGTTGCTACCTACCAAAAATTTGGAGATTTCTGAAGGATTTCCAACGGTGGCCGAGAGACCTATTCTTTGAAACGGCACTTCAACAAATGACTGCAACCGCTCCAAACCAAACGACAGTTGTGCTCCTCTACGTTCTGAAGCAAGACTGTGGATCTCGTCTATCACCACGAACTTCAAATTTCTCAAGTTATTCCTCAGACGAGATCCAATAAGCAGAACTTGCAGAGTCTCCGGAGTAGTGACGAGAATGTCCGGCGGATGAACGGACTGTCTTCTCCTGTCCTTTTGCGATGTATCACCGTGTCTTACCTCCACATTCAAACCGAGTTTCTTTCCCCAAGATTCTATTCTTCGAAGCATGTCCCGGTTTAGGGCACGCAATGGAGTAATGTAGAGCGCTTTGGTTCCGTCTGTTCCATGGAGTGTCCTTACCTTCTCGAATATTGGCAGCAATGCTGCCTCAGTCTTTCCAGATCCTGTAGGTGAAATTACTAGAACATCTTCGCCTTTGAGTATGGCTGGAATTGCTTTGCTCTGAAGCTCGTTTTCCTTTTCGATGCCGAGCTCTAACGTAGTTTTTCGTAGCTCATACGATAAGTACGAAAAAGGTCCGACTTCCAAAACGTACATTACCAGAATATGCCATATTCTGGCGCTGCTGATTATTAACAAATCGACTGGAAAACAGGTTCACAATCCCTTCAACATTGGGAAGTTCTAGCAACTGGCGTGAAAAGCCAGATCAGGAAAAGTTCAAACTGGAGGGTACTATGACCAGAGCTAAAGCAGATATTCAAGCATCTTCTTCTAATCCTCAGGCTTGGTTGATTATGGAAGGTCATCTCTTCGATACCAAAGTGGTTGAACTTGTAAAGTCACAATTCCATGAGCCACTCGTATTTGGAGGGTTTGTCGGTCCAGGCCTTGTCGGACTGGTCTCTGCCGGCTACATCATAGAGAAACTTAATCTGCATGAAATCGCTCACGTTCAATCCCAACATATTCCGCCGGTGGCAGTTTTTGTGGGCGCAAAGCTCAGACACCCTTTCCGAATCTATAGTAACAAGGATGGCAAAGTGATCCTCATGCTATGCGAAATGCCTATCGACATTGAAGGTCTCTACGAGATCTCTTCTGCCCTGCTTGACTGGTTCGAGAGCATCCGGGCAAAAGAGATAATCATACTGGATGGGGTTGGTGTCGCCGGAATGCCACAGGAAAGGCAAGCATATTGCGTCGCAGGTGAAAAAAAGTGCAAGGAGCTTCAGGCAAAAGGATTATCGTTGATGGGGTCGGCCCTTATTAGTGGAATCGGAGGTAGCATCCTTAACCAGTGCCTAACCAGGAAAATAAACGGTGTATCATTGCTCAGCGAAGCCTCGGTGGATTTTCCAGATCCCGGTGCCTCGCTCGCCCTGATCAATGCCATAAATGCGGTGTACGGACTGGGAATTGAAACAGAGGAATTGAAGGAGAGCGTGGAAAGACTGAACAAGGAACTCAGTGCGCTTGCGGAGCAGTATCAGAAAATGCAGCAAGGAGCAGCCGGCGAGCGCCATCAACTGTACGGCTGATTCTACTCGTGATCGACTGTCAGTACACTTCTACAGAAGGTTGCTTCAATGTGCAATACCCAAGAGCCGAAATGATCGAACTTCTTCTCTTGCCTGCTTCTTGACTCTGATATGTACGTCAGGCGCCACTCAACACATTCTTGTTAAGTGTGGCTCTGCGAATCGTATGTGAAGCGAAGCTTTGAAGGCTATGCCATTGGTAAGCACTGGTTGCGGAACGAGCCTGTTGCTTTTTCCATACAAAGAGATGAATTCACCAAGGAGTTCTGGGCCAAATTGGCCAGCGAATCAGAATCTCGTCAAAAGTCTCCGGTCTTCAGTTTCTTTGTGGTAAACACATCTTCAATTCAAAGAGTGTTGACAAATTGGGCCCTAATTCGACTGTACTCCATTCCTAGGCAACATTTCCATGGGAAAATTAGGACGGACATACGATTCCAATACATCCT
>JAKAPU010000049.1 GCA_021806865.1 archaeon | reverse complement strand
CAAACGCACTCCACCAGATCCACAGCTACTTTGTTGGAACGCTCCCGAGGCCCTACGACAGGCAGCTCGTGGGTGACACTTTTGCTATAGACGACACTCTCCTTGAGAGGAGCCTCAACTTTGCCCCGGGCGACTGGATGCTCGCGAGTTTTAGGGCGACAAAGACCCAGAACGTACCCGTGTTTTTCCACGCGATAAACAATGAGGACTATATTTTGCCAAAAGAATGATTCAGGCTTGCGCTATGAGCGTCTGCGTGACGTTCTCTCCGTTCCCGAGTTCAATCAAACAATTGTAGGTTGCACCAAATTGAAGAGGCGTGTCGACGTACCCCACAAACTGATAATTGGAATTCGGAGGAATCACCGGGTTCCCCTGCGAGAGAGGCAGGCAGCCGTTGGACACGATTACAAGAGTCGATGCGTTCCTGGAGAGCGTCGAGCCGGAGATTACAACGTTGACAACCTGTATTGAGTTTTGCGAGGGATTGATTACGTTGAATTCGAATATAGCATCGCCCTGGCACTTTGTGGAGTACGACTGGACCGACGGCGATCCGGAAAACAGGCTGAATCCCTGGAAGCTGAGCTGCGAAGATTGCTGCGATGGAAACACGTTCACGATGACTAGAGCAATCACGACGGCGCCGACGAACAAACCCACTATGAGCCCGACTAGCAGGTTGCTTGAGATTGCTTTCCTGTGGTTCCTCCTCACGACAGCTCAACTCAAGATTCAATTTCGGGGTATTTCACATCTTTCCTTCGCACGCGCTCCAACCATGACTTGGTGATGCAAGTTGTCCAAATCCTCGAAAAACAGGAAACCAAAGGCGGCTCCAAAGAGCTTGCGCCTTCCAATAATCATTGGCATAATCATCACCGCGATCATCGTAATCTCTGCAGGAATATTCCTGCTGGATCAACACACAACCACCACAACTACAAACACGGCAGTTTCAAACAAGCCGATAATACTCTACGTGAACCAGGGAAACGGACTGGTCGACGAGTCCAACTTTTCATCATTGGTATCGTTTGCAAAGACAAACGGTTTCAACACGATCTTCTTCCAAGTGTACAGATCAGGAACACTACTCTTCACGCAGAGCGAGCTGACGTACTTTGTGTCCGATGCGCACGTGCAAAACCTGAACATATTTTTCGCACTGTACTTCACCGATTCGACCCAGAAGATACCAACATCGATCTTTGGCCTCGGGGAAAACGGGATCAGCCTTGACATGTCCACACTTCCCACCTCGACCCAGGAAGGGCTGCTCCAAACACTGAAGCAAAACTACCTCGAAGGAAAGACGGCGATGACAACGACCAACTTTACCACCACTCTAAACCCCGATCTCCTCATACTTGAGACCTACCAGTCCTCCGACCAGAGCTACATCCACCCAGGAATAATCGCCGGTGTGGAGCCATTGGCCATTGCTTCAAAGCAGGATTACGAACAGCAGTTCGAGTATGCGCTTGCGCACAGCGACGGTGTGATGGTCTTCGATTACTACGGCCTCCTCAAAACGGGCTACTGAGGAGACATGATTAATTAGTTCGAAATGTGTGCTAGGAAAGCAGCGAGAAGATGGCCGATTCTACCAGCGAAGAAAACAGGCAAAAGGACGCCGTCGAGCCTACAGTAGAAGGCACGCGGATGCCACTGACGGAGCACCTGGCCGAGCTATCTGTGAGGCTGAAAAGGAGCCTCTACGCTTTCATAATCGCCTTCGCCGTTGTCTCCTCCCTTCCAAACCCCTACCATCCTTTCGGCGGTCCGGGAGCACTGTTTGGTTACGACTTTCTTGTTATTGCGCTGCTTCGAAGGGCCGAGAGCCTCTACGCGAATAACTTTGGACTGATAGCAACCACTGTTACTTCGCCGATCTCTGTGTTTCTCAACGTTTCACTGGCGCTTGCACTTGTCTTCAGCATGCCCGTGATATTCAACCAGATCTATGGATTTGTGGCGCCCGGCCTCTACCAGAGGGAGAGGAAGGCCGTCAGGAAGTACGTGCTTCCCTTCGCCTTGCTCTTCACCATCGGCGGTATTTTCGGCCTCTTTATCGTCTTCCCTATTGTGATGCACATACTCCTTAGCTTCTTCGGCCCGTTCAACCTTGCAAACCTCCTTCCGCTGAACGATTTCGTCAACCTCCTCCTACTTGTCCCGGTCGTGACCGGTCTTGCTTTCACTTTCCCGGTCTACCTGATACCCCTGGTCGAGCTCAAGGTAATCAGCGCAAAGCAGCTATCGAGCTCTAGAAAGTGGGTGTACGTCGGTGTCGCCCTAATAGTAGGACTCGTCAACCCCGATCCAACTTTCATCTCGAGCATTCCGATTATAATTCCGATCTACGTACTCTTTGAGATAACAGTGTTCATAGCAAAGCGCATAGACAAGAAGAGAGAAAAGGCCTCAGGCGAAGCCCAGGTAATCCCCAAGTAAGAGCCTGATCCTCTGCGGCGAAACGGGGCACGGTACAACAATTGGATAGCGAGAGCAAAAAGAGTGTGCTCGTCGGAGTCGGCGGCTGGGCATACATTCCTGTCAAGCACCAAAACAAGCTTGAACTGTGCTCCCGCGTGTTCGATTTCGTCGAGGTGAACTCCACGTACTACAAGCTGCCTCCCATAGATCACGCGAAGAAATGGCGCGCTTCAGTCCGAGAAGATTTCGAGTTCACCGTACGCGCGAATTCAAAGCTTACTCACGAGACGCACCTAGAGCCGACGAAGTCAAACTTCAAACTGTACTCAAATCACCTTGAGATTTGCAGGGAGCTGCGCGCCACGGTGCTCCACTTCCAGTTCCCGCCTTCGCTCGCGGTGACAAGGAGGGTGATTCAGTCGTGGAAGGATTTTTTGAACTCCGTTCTGAAGAAGGGACCGCGAGACCTCGCCCTTGCTTTTGAGATCAGGCACGAAGAGTCAACTCGCTCGCCCCTCCTAAAGAAATTTCTCCAAGACTTTGACATAATACCGACCTCTGATGCCTCCAAGGTTGAGAGTATTGAATCGTCGCGATCTGGCATAATCTACTCGCGAGTCTTCGGACCGGGAGAACACACAAAATGGAGCTTTGCTACTTCAGAGCTTGAAAACCTGAAGGCAAAGATGGAGAAAGCTCCCGCAAGAAAGAAGTACGTGACTTTTCACAATTTCACGATGTACGAGGACGCGGCCCGTTTCAAAAATATAGTGAATGAAGGCGTGGATCCCCTGCCGCCTAGAGAAGTGGGCATCGAATCTCTACGAAGAGCTATGATTTCTGCAAGACTGGATTTCCCACTCTCAAAGGCAGATCTGCTCAAAGAACTGTCTTGGCGCACCTTCGATGCAGAGCCTGCGAAGAGGATACACATCGGCGAATTGTTGCAATTTCTCCCGCAGGGAGAGTACGGATCGCTCGACGAAGTGATCAAGAAGCTTCCAAAGACTTAACGCTTATATCATTTCAAGATATATCTAGTTTGGACATATTATAATGAAAGGCGCTGGCTCGACGAGCAGCAGTATGAGTTTCATCAAAGAGCCCAAATTGATCATAAACGATTTCTCGCGTTTTTACATTCTGCTCCTCTTATATGAAGGACCAAAGCACGGATACGAAATAATCCACGAAATCGGAAAGCGATTGGGGCAGGAGGCAAGCCCCAGCCTCGTGTACCCGTTCCTCAAGGCGCTCGAATCAAACGATCTTGTGAGTTACGTGGAGAAAAGCACCGGCCGGAGAAGCAAAAACATCTACTCGCTTTCGCAGGAAGGCAAGGCTCTTTGCAACCGACTGTTTAGGCAGTTCACAAACGTTGTTTCAAGCGCCATCGAGCCGAGCATGCAGGTCTGTGCTCACTGCGGCTGCCGGGTCTTCAAGGACGGCCACACCGAAACTATCAAGGGGCGTCGACTTGCCTTCTGCTGCAAGTACTGCGCCGCCTCTTACAGGAAGGAGCGCCGAGCGTGATTTCAAATGGCGACAGATCCAGTCTGCGGCATGTTCGTGGAAGAGTCCGAGAACTCTTTGCACGCGGTGGTCCGAGGCACGACGTACTACTTTTGCAGCGAGTCGTGCATGCAGACGTTTGTCTCGCCGGAGATAGAACTTGCCTCGCTGAAGAGAATGGTTGCCCTAAGCTCCGTGCTGGCAGTGCCGATACTTCTTCTTTCCTACCTGGCACTGCCTAAATCGATTCCTGTCAGCTGGCTATTACTCGCGCTTGCAACGCCTGTTCAGTTCGTTGCAGGCTGGAGGTTTTACAGGGGATTTTGGGACGCGATCAAGATGCGCGCCTCGAACATGGACGTGCTTATCGCGATAGGCACCACCTCCGCGTACGTCTATAGCACAATCTACACCATCTCCCCAGAGCAGTTTCCCTACGGAGGTTTGTACTTCGACGCCTCGGCCGTGGTCATCGCGCTGCTCTTGATCGGAAGGCTCTTGGAATACACTGTGCGCGGGAAGGCCACAGATGCTATCTCGAAATTGATGTCGCTCCAACCGAGGACCGCGACTGTGATCGGCTCGGATGGATCGGAGAGGCAGGTGCCCATAGAGCAGGTGCAGGTGGATGACGTGTTTGCAGTGAGGCCCGGAGAGAAGATAGCCACGGACGGCGTCGTCGTCGAGGGAGCTTCGACGGTGGATGAGAAGCTCCTGACCGGAGAGAGCATGCCCGTTGAAAAGTCTGCGGGCAGCGAAGTAATAGGCGCGACGATAAACCAGAAGGGATTTCTCAAAGTTAGGGCGACGAGGGTGGGCATGGATACGACACTCTCCAAGATCGTTCAGGTAGTACAGGAGGCGCAGAGCACAAAGAGCCCTATTGAGAGGCTTGCAAACACGATTACTACATACTTTGTGCCCGTAGTGGTCGTCACAGCAATCACATCGTTCGCGGCCTGGTTACTCATAGGCGGAAAACCTGTTAGTTTTGCTTTCACAACTGCGGTTGCAGTGCTGGTGATAGCTTGCCCCTGCGCTTTGGGACTTGCAACGCCCGCGGCCATAGTCGTGGGCGCGGGGAAGGGCGCGGAAAACGGCATACTGATCAAGGGCGGCGAGTACCTGGAAAGGACGCAGAAAATCGACACGGTGGTTTTTGACAAGACGGGGACTCTCACCAAAGGAGAGCCGTCGGTCACCGACGTCTTGAGTTTTAATTCCGAGGAAGTTTTGAAGCTCGCTGCGATTGCAGAGAAGCAGTCCGAGCACCCGCTCGCCATCGCGATTTTGGAAGAGGCAAACAAAAGATTCGAGAGTGTTCCAGATCCTGAGCATTTCGAGTCTTTGCCCGGCCAGGGTGTGCGTGCAAAATACTCGGGCAGGGAGCTATTGCTTGGGAATTCGAAGCTCATGGATTCCTCCAGGATTGGAATGTCAGTGGAGGAAGAAGCGAAAGTCGGCGAACTGAGAGCTCAAGGGAAAACAGTCATGATTCTTGCAGTGAATAGCAAGATTTCTGGAGCCGTTGCTGTCGCCGACACTCTAAAGGAGAGCTCAAACCAGGCGGTGAGCGCTCTTCAAAAAATGGGCCTCGAAGTATTCATGCTGACTGGCGACAACAAAGAGACTGCCGCCGCGATCGCAAACCAGCTTGGAATAAAGCGGTACATAGCGGAGGTCTCCCCGGTTGAAAAGGCTGACGCAATAAAGAAGCTTCAGCAGGAGAAAAGATGCGTAGCGATGGTGGGTGATGGAGTGAACGACGCGCCAGCTCTCGCGCAGGCGGACGTTGGGATAGCGCTTGGTTCTGGCTCAGACATTGCCATAGAGACTGGTGGCCTGATACTGATGCGCGATGATCCGAGAGATGTGGTTGCCGGTATCCAGCTCTCAAGGAAAACGATGAGCAAGATAAAGCAAAACTTGTTCTGGGCCTTCATGTACAACGTCGCCCTAATTCCTGTAGCGGCGGGTGCGCTTTACCTTCTGATTGGTGTGCTGCTCAGCCCTATCCTCGCTGGTGGGGCGATGGCCGTCTCATCGGTCACCGTGGTGACAAACTCTCTGACACTGCGAAGGTTCAAGGCGAAGTTCTAAGAAAGTGCTAGTGTCCAAAATTAAGAGACCAAGTCTCATCAAAAGAAAAAGCCTTACATTTTCGATATATTTGTACATCATCTATGGCAGTAGATCCCATCTGCAAAATGAAAGTGGATGAAAAGAACGCAAAGTTCACTTCGGAGCACGGCGGAAACAAATTCTACTTTTGCTCCGCAGGTTGCAAGAAAAAGTTCGATGCCGACCCGCACAAGTATGGGCACTAGCTCTTGCCTGCGATGCGCTTCAGGTCGGAAATTATTACTGAGGCGGTGAGAGCAACTCCGCCGCCCAGGTTGGTAACCGAGATCTCTCCGAGCGTTTTTGTTCTCAGCTGAACGACGTTGAACCTTCCGCTCACGGCGAGCGTAGAATTCGACGGAATCGCTCTCGCAGAGACAGAGATCTTGTCTCGTGCGAGTTCGGAAACCAGCCGCACTTTGTGAGTCGTGTCTTCTCGCACCTTGGATATCATCTCCTTAGCGGCCTCGTCCCTTATCCCTGATCTAGCCACTTTGTTGAAAGTTGCCTTTGACTCCGGAAACAGCACGTTGGCAAGGATCGCGGTTTTCGCGGTTGCATCCACGCCGTCGAGGTCAATGCTCCAGTCGCTTTCAAGAACTCCGGTCTTTGCCGCACGGTTGCACGCTTCCTCGAAGGAAAGACTCCTGTCTTCCTCGAGCATGGAGAGTATCAGTGTAGTTGACGCGTTGAGCACAGCGCTCGCTGATTCGATCTCTCCCGAGCCTATGTTTTTTGCCACGTTGATTGCGTGAAGGCCTCCACAAATCGTAGCGCCGTATCCGATCTGAAGATCCTTCCTTTTCGCGAGCCCCGTTATTTCGGAGAAATAGTTTGACAGTGCAACCTTGTTTGCACTTACAAAGTGCTTTCCGGATCTTAGAGTTGAGATTGCTCTCTTTCGCGCCTCTTCGAACTTGGAATAGTCACTGTTGGTCACGTCGACAGCAATTGCAGACAAAGCTTCTTTGCGGCCTGCAACTTTGAAATCTTTAAGCTTCTTTCCAGCATTTTTCCACTCCACTACTTTCAACACATCAGACGAATTTCCAGTGATCACTTTGCCGCTGGAATCCGAAATCGAGACGACTTTGAACAGACGTCTGAGATACGAATCGATAGCCAGTCTGCCAGCGAGCTCTCTTCCGATTGGGCCAAAGCCAACTATTTCGATCCCTAGTGATGATCTTGCCAAATGCGCTTTACAGCTCTTCCCGCACTTTTTTGTGCAATATATTTGAGATTTTGGAGGGAGTCAGGATGTGCTGGTTACGGAGGACTGGCAGCCAAAGTTGGCTCGGTCTGGGACTGAGCTCGGCGGTCGCCTCGCGTCACCAAGATAGCAACTGCAAGTGCAAGAACAGAGATTCCAAATAATCCGAGCTCGAACATCACGAGGGAAACTGCACCAGCCAGCGGAACAAAGAAATCTATCAATCCCATCGGTAAGGCGATCAGAAAATATCTATAGCGCTTAAGAACTGCAGCAAAAACACACAGGTATCCCCACGAGAAGTGAAGAAAGAGAGAAGACACCCTTTCGAGTATTCCGAGACCGACTGACCGAAGCGCTTGGACTGGTCCATAGAAAAGTGCTGGTTGTGTAGTGTTTAGGGCGTTGTACATTTGCTCGGCTACCGACGAAGGGCCCGCGGCAAGAATGAAGTAAACAGAAACTAGGTTCAGAAGCGAGAGGATGCCCAGAAGTACGCCGTTCTCCCAGAAGGAAAGCCCGATCCCGTAGGCTTCAGAGTCCTTGAGGTTCATCTTACTCTTTGAAAATGCGTACCTGGCTACAAGAAAGGCTCCGCCGACCTCGAAGATCATTGTTTGCACGCCATAATACAGACCGAGTTGCCAGCTGTGTGCGCCGTAGAGTGAGACGACATAGTTTAGTGTAGGAATCTGAACGATGTATTTCGTTGCTATAGCTCCCGCGTAAGCGAAAAAGGAATAGACGAGAACGCGACCCGCAAAACTTCGCTTGAACGCCCAGTAAATAACTAGCCCTACGCTGAATGCAATCACAACGATCGGTTGGAGAAAGTAAACTGGATCGATGTTTTGCAACTCTGAACACAGAATATTGCATGGTGAGAGCTCTGTAAAAAAGATGTAAAGTGAAGTGTTTACTCCTTTATCTCGCGCATGGCAAGTTTCTCCAAGACTTTGGCTAGGGTTTGGGTTCCTTTCTCTCCCTCGTTTACCGCAAGGACAGAGTTGAACAACTGGTAGACCAGGGCGCTACCAGGCAACGCGACACGACTAGATTCCGCGAGCTTCATCACGTAACGAAGATCTTTGGATAGATGAGCAGATTTGAAACCAGGCTCAAAGTCTCTTTTGACAATCTTTGGACCGAGGTTGATCAGATTCCAGGAGGAAGCAGCGCCGCTCGTGAGCACTCTTAGAAGGTCGTCCATACTCAGGCCTGCTGATGCGCCCAGCAACAATGATTCGCAAGTCGCAAGAGTGTGGAGCGACACCGCGACCTGGTTACACAGTTTCGTTGCCTGACCAGATCCCGAACGCCCCATGAATACTATTTCCTTGCCCATTCGCTCAAACACGGGCTTGTAGCGGTCAAAAGCCTCCTTTTTTCCTCCGACCATTATTGTGAGAGTTCCTTCCCTTGCTCCCTTGTCCCCTCCTGTCACTGGCGCGTCAAGAAAATCGACTCCCTCGTCTTCAAACTTCTTTGCTATCGATGTTGCAAGTTCAGGCGAGTTTGTGCTCATGTCGATTACTACCATCCCCTTGCTAGAGCCATTCAGCACACCATGCTCGCCAAGCAAGACCTCTTCGACGTCTGGTGCATCAGTCACCATGTCAATGACAACATTCGTCTGCGATGCGACCTCTTTCGGAGACGACACAGACTTTGCTCCAAGTGCTACCAGCTCCTCCACAGATTTCTTGCTCCTGTTGTAAACAGTCAGTTCATACCCACCGCGAATCAAATTCGCAGCCATTTGCTTTCCCATTATTCCAAGGCCGATGAATCCAATCCGTTCTTTGGAATCGCTCAAATATCTGACACTGTGGTTTGAGGGAAAAACCTGCTGCTTTAATTGATTTGTTTGGAGATCTATATCTGAAGAGAGAGAAATCATAAAGTCGAGATTTGTCTGCGAATAACACTTTTCAATATTCACAAAGCAGAATGCACCAAAAAGGATCGTGTTCAAATTGAAACTGCTGAACTATGTTGAAAATGGCATCATAAAGGCTGGATTCGCCGACGGCTCCAGAGTCTACGCATTGGGAGAAAAGTCGGTAGATGATGTCCTGAAATCAGACCTGCTTGAGTGGGCGAAGAATAACAAAGAGAAAATTATCAACGAGCAAAAGGGTGTTTCAATAGACTCGGTCAAGATCCTGACTCCCGTGCTACATCCCGAGAAGATCTACTGCGCTGCCGTGAATTATGCTTCACACAGCAAGGAACACAAATGGGAGCCACCGACAGAACCGTACTTCTTTACCAAATTCCAAAACGCCCTAGTGGCCGACAAGGAGCCGATCGTGATTCCTAGGATCTCGAGCAAGGTGGACTGGGAGGTTGAGCTAGCGGTAATAATTGGAAAAAGTGGCAAGTACATCAAGAAGAGCGAGGCTCTGGATTATGTAGCTGGTTACACCGTTGCAAATGACATCAGTTTCAGAGATTTACAATATCCGAAGACCCAAAGCAAATTCGGAAACAACTGGGTGCGCGGCAAGGGGCTTGATTCGGCCCTCCCTCTGGGACCGTGGTTAGTTACCAAGGACGAGCTTGTCGACCCGTACGCTTCGACGATTTCGCTCTCTGTCAATGGGATACAGCGGCAGCATTCAAAGATAAATGAAATGATTTTCAAGATCGATGAACTCATCGAGTACCTCTCTACCGGGATCACACTATCGCCGGGAGATGTGATTTCCACGGGAACACCTGAAGGCATGGCCAATTTCACCGGAGTCCCATTCCTGAAGGATGGCGATGTGGTCGAAGCGACGATTGAAGGGATAGGCACGCTAAGAAACCCAGTCGTTGCCGAGAGATAGCGTCCACGAGCCTAGGAATATTGCTAACGTGCAATTATTCGTATAGGAATTTTGCTTTCAATGTAATTCAACTAGTCCTTTCCCGAGTGGTCTGCTTTAGAATTGACCACTCAACAGACTACCTCGGACGTTCGGCGTGAATCGCTTGCTGATTACATTGGCAACACGCCGCTTGTTAAGCTGAATAGAATAATTCCAAAGAACGTGAAGGCTTCGATCTACGCCAAGCTCGAGTTGAAAAACCTGGGTGGTAGCGTGAAGGATCGCTGCGCGCTCGCAATGATCGAAGAGGCTGAGAGGGCTGGGATACTCAAACCGGGAATCAGCACCATCGTCGAAGCAACTTCTGGCAACACCGGCATCGGACTTGCATTACTCTGCGCCTCGCGCGGTTACAAGCTCGTGATCACAATACCGGAAAAAATGAGCATCGAGAAAAAGACCCTCTTGAAAGCTTACGGAGCCGAAGTCATAATCACGCCGAACCTGCCTCACGACGATCCGAATAGTTATGCGGGTGTCGCAAAGCGGTTGGTCAAAGAACTCCCGAACGCTGTTTTCCTTGATCAGACAAACAACCAGTCAAACAGCAGGACGCATCTGAAGACTGGACAGGAGATATTCGATCAGCTGAAGGGAAGAAAGATTTCGGCACTTGTTGCGGGAGCTGGAACTGGCGGCACTATAAGCGGCGCAGGAACCCAGTTGAAGAAACTCGCTCCTGGGATCAATATAATCGGAGTGGATCCAGAAGGCTCCGTTCTCTCTGGCGGAGTGGACCAGCCGTACAAGGTCGAGGGCATCGGATACGATTTTGTCCCAGCGACTCTCTGGCCCGGCGTGGTCGATGAATGGATCCGTGTCTCTGACAAGGATTCATTCCTGACTGCAAGAAGGCTAGCAAGAGAAGAGGGTATACTTGCTGGTGGATCTTCAGGTGCTGCAGTGTATGCCGCCCTAAAGGTTGCTCCAAGGTTTGGCCCTGAGGATAACATTGTGGTGATCATCCCGGACACTGGAGAGAGATACCTCTCGACGGTGTACAACGACGAGTGGATGGTAAAGAACGCATTTCTTGAGGCGCAGGTAGACCAGTCTACCGGAGTCGTACAAGAAATCAGAAACAGCATAGAGAAATTGAGGAAGGACTGAAAAATTTGACGCAACAGACTACAGAGAAAAAGAGCAAGAAAAAGACGACAGATCTGGGTTTTGCGACGAAGACGATACACGCGGCCCAAGTGCCTGATCCGACGACGGGGGCGGTCTCGCTCCCGATTTACCAGACGACGACCTATGCGCAGCAGGCGGTCGGAGTTCACAAGGGTTTCACTTATTCGCGAACAGGGAATCCCACGGTCCAGGTGCTTGAAGAGCAGCTTGCCATACTCGAAAAGGGGGTGGGCGGCGTGTGCTTTGGTTCCGGTCTTGCAGCAGTCTCGGCGGTGTTTGCCCTGCTTGGGAGCGGGGATCACGTCATCGTCTCGCAGGTGGTGTACGGCGGTACTCCGAGGCTTGCAAACAACATACTGGCGAAATACGGAATAAAATTCTCCTACGTTGACACGGCAGACATTGAAGCGGTCAAGGACGCAATTACAGAAAAGACAAAGATGATTTTCATAGAGACTCCTGCGAATCCGACGCTCAGGCTCGCGGACATCAAAGAGATCGCTGAAGTGAAAGGGGATGCAAAGCTCGTTGTGGACAACACGTTTCTGAGTCCTGCGCTCCAGGTGCCGATTGACCTAGGGGCTGACCTGACGCTCCACAGCACGACCAAGTTCATCGAGGGACACAATACAACGGTTGGTGGAGCCATAATCGCAAAGACAAAGAAGGACCACGAGGATTTGAAATACATCCAGAATGCGATGGGGCTGATCCAGTCGCCGTTTAACGCCTGGCTCACGATACGCGGGTTGAAGACTCTGGACATCAGGATGAAGAAGCACTGCGAGAATGCCAAGATAATAGCGGAGTACCTGGAGGGCCATCCAAAGGTTACCAAGGTCCTCTATCCTGGACTGGATAGCTTCCCGCAGGCCTCTCTTGCCAGGAAGCAGCACATCGGAGGTCACGGTGGAATGCTTGCGTTTGAGCTCAAGGGCGGAGTCAAGGCGGGTCTAAGGTTTGCAAGCAGTCTTTCTCTGATCTCGCTTGCCGAAAACCTCGGCGCCGTGGAAACTATGATCACTCATCCCGCGACTATGACCCACGCGGCAATGACAAAGCAAGAAAGGCTCGCTGCTGGTATTACGGACGGGCTGATCAGACTATCCGTAGGTCTGGAGGATCCGGACGATATCATAAGCGACCTGGATTCGGGAATAAGAAAGGCAACCAGTTAGAGCAAAGCTTTTAGCTTGCTTTGACCGGCTGTTTGTTACGAGATCCAAACCAGTAGCCTACTCCAATCATTACCAGGCCGACCACGAGGATTATCACGCCGTAGAGTATCCAGCTCCCGTTCTGGTACATGAAACTTGAAGACGGACCGACTATTCCAAGCCCCTGCAGCGTGAATACAAAGCCGGAGAGGGCAAGCAAGGCTCCTAGGAACAGTATCACGACTGCTGATGCTTTCAACCAAATCCCTCTACGCGCTGCTCACGGTCTTCTCGATGTTATGAAGTGTTTCTAGCGCCTGCGAGATGTGCCTGGAGATATTCAACTGTGAGTTGAACACGCTACGAATTACTCCCTGTCTGTCAATAACAAAGGTAGTTCTTGGCGCAAGGAATCGGCTATCTACACCGTACAACTTTCTGATACTCCTGTCCGAGTCGCTGATTAAAATAAATGGAAGGGATTGCTCTTTCTTAAATTTGGAATGAGTTTCGACAGAGTCCGAGCTTATTCCGACTACTGTTGCGCCAAGAGAAGTAATCTCATTCCAGTCGTCTCTGAAAGCACAAGCCTCCTTTGTGCAACCCATGGTGAAATCCTTGGGATAAAAGTAGACAATGACATTGATCTTTCCGATCAAGTCGCTTAAAGAAAATTTGCTTCCGTCGTCTGTAGTTGATTCGAAGAGCGGAGCCATGTCTCCAACTTTGAGTTGCATGAGAGCCGGATAATTTCATACGTGGATTTACGCATTCCTAAATTTCCGTGTTGTACGAGAAATCACTGGTCTTTCAATGCAAAATTCTCAAATGCAAGTTCAAAGCTCTTCGAGTCCACTCCTTGTCTTCCGAGTTTCCTCTTCCAGTGTACAGGCATCATGGAGGGAGATTTCTTGCATTTCTTTTCTTCCTGCTCCTCGTGGTCGTAGCTTTCCTTTTCATCGGATTGGCTGGGGATATTTTTGCAAAGATCGGATTTTCGCCATCCGAGTTTTCTTTGATCTTGGTCGCCACTCTTCTCGGAAGCTTTGTGAACATTCCACTCTACAAAGTGAAACGCGTTGAACGCGTGATCGACTTTGAAGAGGCCAGGGTATTTTGGATAAGCTATAGAGTGCCGCGTTTCGGATTTAGACGAGTCACTACGACAGTGGCATTGAACGTCGGAGGGGCTGTCGTTCCGATTCTCGTATCCGCATACGTGCTGTTCGAACATTCTCAGATCTTAATTCCCTCACTCGTAGGAATAGTATTGACTTCTCTGGTCGTGCACATGGTGGCACGCAAGGTTGAGGGAGTAGGGATCGTGACTCCTGCATTCATTCCCCCTCTCGCCGCTGCAATAATTGCACTTTTCCTGTACCCTTCCTATCCAGCGATGGTCGCGTACGTCTCAGGGACGCTCGGTGCTCTTATTGGAGCAGATCTGACCAACCTGAGAGGAATTGGAAAGCTCGGAGCCAGAGTCGCAAGCATAGGAGGAGGCGGAACATTTGACGGAGTGTTTCTTACCGGCCTCATAGCTGTGCTTCTGGTTTCCTTGGTTTGAAGAGCACTGATCTAGGCGCGAGATCTAACGGCTTTCTTGTTTGTCTTCAGATGGAGCTTCGATACCGCTTGGACTATTCTATCAATTGCTTCCTCAATCCTCTCGGTTCCAAGGGAGATTCTGATGTGCCCCTCGGCGTGGTACGCCACACCAGGAGCACATGCAACTCCAGCTTCCTCGAGAAGATACTTGCAGAAATCCATGGAGCTCATACCGAAGGCGGAAATGTCCGGCAAGATCAGGTTAGTTCCTTCAGGCTTTGCGACTCTGATGCCTTCGACCGAGTTGAGCTTCGAAACCGCATACTCTCGCGCTCTTTCGAGCTTTGCGATTGTCTCGGAAAGGTGTCTATCCTCGAAACTCTGATCAAGGGCAGCTAGGGCGCCGCGCTGAATCAGACTAGGCAAGCCCATGCTGGAAAAACCGTGAACCATCTCCATGCCTCTGATGATTTCTCGAGGTGCAATCGAGTAGCCAAGTCGATAGTTTATCATGTTGAAGAGCTTTGAAAAGGAGGAAATTAAGATTAGGCGATCTCTCACTTCTTTGAACTTGTACATTGAGATGTACGGTCGACCATCGTACACCATTCTTTCGTAAACCTGATCGTGCATTATGAAAAAGTCGTGCTTCCTTGCTAGTTCTGCGATTCCTGCTAGCTCATCCTCGGTTAGGACTCTGCCTGTGGGATTGTGCGGGTTGCAAATTGTGATCAACTTAGTCTTTCGCGTAATCAGTTTTGCGATGGTGCTTTTTTCGTGGAGATAATTCTTCTTTGAATCGAGCTTGTAGAAAACGCTCTTTCCTCTGGCAAGTTTTACTGGAATGTCGAAAAAGAAGGTTGGTGTTGGAACAATGACCTCATCCCCTCGATCGAGCAATGCCGCCATGAGATAGTATTCGGATTGCATGCTGCCCGAGGTTACTATGATCTCTTTCTCCCAGTCTACTTTTTGTCCGTAGAGCCTTTCAAACCTCGAAGCGATTGCCTGCCTTAGCTCGGGTATTCCGAGGAATGGAGCCTCCTGCTCGACAGCGATTTGTCTGAAGGTGCGAGCTGTCTCGTCAAGGACCTGGTCGGGAACTTGCGTCGAGATTATGCTCTCTGCGCAAAAGATCACGTCTTTGCCTTCAGAAGCCATTTTCTGTCCTTTCTCGGCGATTACGATGGTTCCGAATGGCTCGCCCGTTTGCTCCATTTG
>JAKAPU010000265.1 GCA_021806865.1 archaeon | reverse complement strand
CAAGATTGGCGATGTCGAGTATAGAATCGACGCGGCGGCACGACAAGGGATGCAAGTTCCCGTCACAATATACGCGAATGAAACTCTAATCTCAAAAATGGAGACAGATCGTACAATTGATCAAGCTGTGAACGTAACTCACCTTCCGGGCGTAAGGAAACACATGATTGTGTTGCCTGACGGACACGAAGGATACGGCTTCCCGATCGGCGGCGTCGCGGCGACGGATTTTGATAACGGAGTCATATCCCCTGGAGGAGTTGGCTACGACATCAATTGTGGTGTTCGTCTGATCAGAACAAATCTTTCCGAAAAAGAGGCACGACCGCACCTCCGAGAGTTGGTAAAAGAGATTTTTCGCGCCGTGCCTTCAGGATTAGGGAATACAGGAGCGCTCAATTTGACGACTCAACAGCTTGACAATGTTTTGTCTGACGGTGCTAAGTGGGCAATATCCAATGGTTATGGGAATTCGTCAGATCTTGAATTCTGCGAAGAAAACGGAACGATGAAGCATTCCGATCCTTCGAAGGTCTCTGGCGAAGCAAAGAAAAGAGGTTCGAAAGCTTTAGGCACACTTGGATCTGGGAATCACTTTTTGGAAGTTGAAACAGTGAATAAGATTCTTGATGCGGAAGCCGCCAGAGCTTTTGGAATCTCGGAGACAAATCAAGTTTGCGTACTTCTGCACACTGGGAGCCGTGGTTTAGGACATCAAGTATGCAGTGATTATCTAAAGATAATCGATGTAGCCGCGCCTCAATTCAGAATTGATCTTCCTGACCGTGAGCTAGCATGCGCACCGGCGGGCTCCAAGGAGGCAGAGAATTACAGGCTTGCGATGGGGTGCGCGCTAAACTTCGCATGGACAAATAGACAGCTCATCACTCACAGGGTGCGCAAAGCGTTCGAAAGAGTGTTTCGGAGGAGCGAGTCAGATCTAGGAATGCAGCTAGTCTACGATGTGGCGCATAACATCTGTAAGGTCGAGGAACATTCCATTGATTCTGGTAATCTTGGGAAGAGAGAGAAGGTCTTCGTTCACAGAAAGGGAGCAACGAGGGCCTTTCCGAAGGGCAGGGAGGAGATTCCACAACAGTATCGCAGTATTGGGCAACCTGTGCTGATTCCGGGCTCAATGGGAACTGCTTCATGGGTACTTCTTGGACGTGAGAAATCAATGGAAACCAGCTTTGGATCCACAGCTCACGGAGCAGGGCGCACAATGTCTAGGAGCGCGGCAATTCGGACCTATCCGTATGAATCAGTGAAGCAAGATCTAGAATCGAAGGGAATAATGTTGGAGTCTGCAAGCAGGAAAGGAATAGTCGAAGAAGCGCCGGGAGCTTACAAAGACGTCGATTCTGTGGCAGATGTTTCAGACAGAGCGGGAATAGGTACTAAAGTGGTAAGGCTTACTCCGATTGCAGTTGTGAAAGGCTAGTTTCCTACGATCGATTCTCTCGGCGTTCGCCAAGCCACTTGATTTCTACATGTTTTCTCTTTGGCGTGATGCTATTGAATTCCGTTCCGGTGCCTACGTAGAACTTTGAAAAGAACTCGTAGAGATGGAGCCTGAGACTCTGAACATATACGATCAAGCCTTCAAATGCGAACACTAGCAGATTCAAAACAACGAGCATGGGTGCGGAGATGTAGCCATAGGCGAAGAAGAGAAGGTTTGTCGCTGAAAGAAGAGCCGCATGTACTACAAGCAAGATTGAGAGCCTGACGTAGCTCACAGTATTCCCAACGAATTTGGATACTACCCATTCAAGAAACTCCATCGTTGCAAGACCGACTTCACCAAGAACCGATCCATGTATTCGGCCGGTTTTCGCAAGTACTGGTCCAGATACAAACAGCCATATGATTGACACTATCAGTCCAGCGAGCCCGACGTTCGCTTGGAAATTCGACCCGTTAGTGACTGCGGTAAGGTTGAAGTTGGCATTTTTGAATGCGAATCCAAATATCAGAAAGAAAGTGTATCCTGAAATTGTAGGCAATAAACTTGCGAGCATATGCCAATAATCAGAAGTTCTGATCTTGTTATAGACTCCAACGGCAAGACCGATGTAAATGTGTAGAATGCCTATGTAGATTGTGAACTTTATGAAGAACAAGACGGTAGAGATGTTGAATGCAAGACCATTGGGATTGAGCGGTCCAACTGCTTCCTTGAGATGCTGAAGCCAGGGGAGGCCGATCATGCTCGCGAAATTGAATGGTAGCTCAAAGCCAAAGACTTCCCCTACTATCAAACCCATGAATGTTGCAGAAATTCCTGCCAAGAGGAGCAGTATGCCCCAATTCTTGAAATCTGGAGTGCCACGAATGTAAATGAGGCCACCCACAAGCATCAAGAGAAGTCCATGTCCAAGATCTCCAAACATTATGCCATAAAAAATAGGAAATGTAATTGCAATGAGTGGCGTCGGATCAAATTCACCGTATACCGGCGGGCCGCTTGTCAAGGTGACAGGCTGATGGGCAATAACAGCCTTGTTCGTGGAGTTGAATCGCGTAGGCGGCTGGTCTATCTCTGTTGCGCCGGTTTCTGCTTCGTGAAGACCTTCCGCATATGACTCGTGCGGATCTATCTCGTGCTTAATCAAGGGCCATCGTCCATTGATTCTAGATTCGAGCTTCGGAAGAAGTTGTGTTGGAAGATACCCCTGAATAATTGATACTCTTTTCAGCCGGCCCGATTTCTTCAATTCTTCTAATACATGGTAAGCAACATCTGCGGCTTCTCTGAGGCCAAGTATACTTTCCTTAATGGATTTGACTTCTTGGGTCGTACGGGCATGGTTTTGGTCTATGGTCTCTTGAACCGATTGCAGTCGTTTGGAAATCTCTACGCTAGCTAGCTGTGGGCTCTGAGGCAGCTCTTTGGGGATGCTCACGGTTCTGGCATCAAAGCTTCTAAGCGTTTTTGAGATTCGATCCGTTTGATCCGTCGAGCCCACCACAAGAACAGCCGATTCCTTCTCTGTGAGTTGAGCTGCGATGACCGTGCTTTCTGGAAGACTCTTGTTCAATTCCTCAAGGTCTTGCGTCTCAAGAATCACGAATTCGACGTGGAATCTCTTCATTCCTTCGAGACTTGCAAGATCAATGTTGTAAGTTGCGAGGGCTCCGAGAGCTCTTTGAATTGAAATCAAGTCGTCGCGCTTTTTCTCTAGATTTCTCCTTTCGCGAATCAGACCACCGAGTGATTCGATAATGGGCGAAGATCGCGTT
>JAKAPU010000048.1:364-15342 GCA_021806865.1 archaeon | reverse complement strand
CTTCAACACTGGATTCTTCGTAAAGGGAAGCGCTTTGGATGTCCAGCTAGCTCCGGCAGTCACTCTTACTTTGGCATCAGGAAGTATTTCGGTAACAAATGTTGCATTGACGGGCAGCGGGAGTAACGTATTGACCGTGAAATTAACTTGCAGTGGAACGGGAACAGCAACAGTTGCAGGATTCGGCACTTCGGCGACTTCATCAGCTTGCAGTGGATCTGCCGTTGCGTCTTTGACTCTGGGAGCAGGTGTCGTCGTAGCTTCCTCCCTTGCCACAGCAAACACGCCCTTTGCCTCGTTTGCTCTAAGTAGCACTCCGACAGTAGTCGGAGTATCCATTACTGCAGGAACGATTTCACTACCCATCAACGCAGTGATACCGCTCACTCTTGCACAACCAGGTCAGCAGGTTGCATCTGGAGCTGGCACGGGTCAATCGAATGAACCTCTTGCTGCGGGACAGACTTATACAGTTCAAGTCACAGGCACCGACGGCGCAACTACGACAGTATCTGCCAAAGCATCCTAAATCCCACATGCTTTGGCACTTTCCTTCTTTTTTCGCATTCTTTCTTTCTTGGAAGAGACATCGCCAGTACGGACTTTCCCTTTGATCCAGAGAGTCAAGTTCTAATTGGGATACTCGGATTAGGGAGAAAACACAAAGATCGCAAATCTGAATCCCGAATTCGAAGACATCATCCTGCACTCTGAAATAACTTGCGTGCTATGACAATTCAAGGATAGAAGATACCGAATGGCAGGTTCTGGCGTTGTTCTTGGGTCGATCAACATTGTCGCACTGCTCATTACATTGGGCATGACTTACTATGCGATCAGACTTGTGACGAAATTCAGAAATGGATTGCTCGAGAGGCCCTGGCGTCACGTTTCATTTGGTGCAATATCCCTAACGGCTGCTGGAATCGCTTTTGCACTCCAAACAGCGACAAATGTTCCCTTGATGAGTTCTACGCTGTCCTACTCCGGTTCTATACTTTCGGTGGTTGGTGGCGCCCTCATGCTTTTCGGCTTGCGTGGGCAGAATCAAGTGTGGTCGATAAGATCAGAAAGCTCTCACTCATCAAAAAATGATTCGCGGCTGGGCTGAATCCGTGTTAGCCCTGAGGAAGTGATCTCCCAAGTATGATTTCGGGATACTGCTCTAATAGTTACCACGCAGCATGACTTCCAATGGTCGTTAATGCGGAGAATCATACGACTCTCGCTGATTCGGCGCGCTTAGATTCTTGGCAACTCTTTTCGCGCTGCTCTTCCTCCCTTTTCCTGTTTTTCTCCTTCGTTCTTGTCTTCAACAACAGGATGGTCAAACTTGATCTTGTCTGCTCTCAGACAACAGTTGCAGGAAATTTGGATCCGTGTGCTAGCTTTCCCGTGCTTGCGCTCTTCGCAGTGGGACTAGTCAGAGCCCGCTTGCGCTCATCACGCCGCCAGCGTTCGCGTCCACTACCAGGATGATCTTCTTGCCCTCGTGGTCGTATCTGACGTGCCAGATTGGGGCGTGCAGGAGTTCGCCGTCAGTGACGTCGACTGTTGTTTCTATTCGCTCTATGGTGTGGTGCTTGTGGAGGTCGTGCGCTTTCTGGTACTGCAACTGCTTGACCAGCGTCTTTGCCTCAAACTTTGCCTGCTCTTCGCTCACGTCTCCGTTGAGTGTCTTTACTCCTTTGGGCAACTTTGACGAATCGAAGATTGTCCTTTCGTTCAGAATGAATTGGTAGTCCTTTGGCTGGTAATCTTTCATCGCCTTGACCGCAACGACAGGGAAGTCGTAATTGTTGTCCACCTCTGCTGTTTTGTTTATGACCTGACCTCCACCGACATTGAAGGACTGATTGCCGCTGCCAAATTGCGTCCCCTGCGTTTCTCCCCACATGAATGTCACAGTCGAGGAGGCAGAAGAAGGAATCAGCCAGTAAGGAACCACGCTGAGAGTAATCTCTTCGAGCTTGGACTTTTCCTGTCTGTGCTTGTGGAACATGCCTTGATTCATCACGTCCCGCACTTTCTGGAGCACCTGATCTTGCTCTGCCAGCCTAATTGGTAGCATCGTGTGCTTCTGGACAGTCTGCCAACCCTCGTGCCCCATTGAAACGCTTCCGCCGCAGTATTCGCACGTGATCACCATCTCTCCTAATTTGGGAACTAGTGGAGCACCACAACCCGGACACTTCAACGAAGAGACTCCACCTTGGGAGTTCGGAACTTGCTGGCCCGAGTAAGTACCAGTCTGGGCCGCATCCGTTGCACCATGCGTCGGCGCCGTTGCGGTAGAAGAACTTGACCTCGTGGAAGCTCCACACTTTGAACAAAAAAGTGCGTCATCGGGTATTTGATTCCCACACTTCATGCAGTACATTATTCATCTTCCTCTCAGTTGGTGATTTATAAAGTGCTCTAATAGTTCTTGACTGATAGCAACAGAAAGTGAGTGTCGAAGAAAATTGGTCTCTTATTTCGCATTGAAGGGAGGATTTTTCACGAAACGTGAAATCAAAATTGATCAACAATACAAACGCTTGGATCAAAGCCACGGGAAGGTAGTTTCTGGAAACAGTTCGATGTTCACATGCTTCAGTTTCTGGCGCGATAGCGCCCGAGTGGGAAGAATTGCTGATCGCATCGCCGGTGTGAATCATTCTGACCCTAAAATGGCCACCAATCAGTTGACGCCACGCTTCCTTATTGGTCGTTCCGAATCCTTCCTATTCGTAACTTTTCCAGGGTCATCCCTAACCAGTTAGGGATTTCGGCGCATTCCACCGAACACCCTGACGACAGGCATGCTTCCATCGAGAAATCAAACGCCCTAGTCAAGTCGAGTCTGGCCTGGTCTCAAAGATCAAGAAACCAAATAAATAGAAGTGTTCTGCACTTACATTGTATGTCTTTTTGTGCGTCTTGTGGAGCTGAGGTAGAGTCTGGTTCAGCGTATTGCGCCAAATGCGGAAAACAGGTGCAACAATATTCAGGAAATGTCACGAATTCGACGATGTCGGTTGATACTGGAAAAACTCAATTCAGTCAGTCATTGGCAATGCGCCGCGACTCTGACAGGATAATGTCGGTTGGCTGGGTATTCCTTCCTTTCATAGGAATAATTCTCGGAGTCGTAGGGATTGTCGTTTCTTTCACCAGCCCGTTGGCAGGGGTTGGTCTAACTATTGGTTTGAGTTTTCTTGATTTAGTACTAGTTGTTGTATTCTGGTACTTTCTGATATCAAGACGGAACAACCATTTCAAGAGAGACAAACTGGAAAGGGAGAGCCTCATTGAATACCTGAAGCAGGCTGGCGCCGCTTCAGGGCGATCAAACGATATTGCAACAGAACTGGCAACAATGAACGCAGTCAATGCTGAGGCCACCACGGAAGAAGAAACAAAATCAGCGGCTCTGTGGATTGTGCTCACCATAGTGACCTTTGGGATAGCAGGATTGTACGTTCTCTATTTCCTGACAAGAGATCCGTACAAACACGACAGCAAGCAGCAGAGCTTCATGCAACAAACCCAGTCGGCACTTGCAAAGCTCGGAAAACCCATCGTGAATCCCTCTTGGAAAGCGCTGCCTTCGAGGAGTTTCATACTCTACTTGATTTTGGATATTGTGACGCTGGGGCTTTTCGGGTTCTACTGGTATTACGTGCTGATAAAGGACTTTAATGATCACTTCAAGGCTCAATGGCAACTTGAGGATAGCATCATGTCGATAATGTAGGGCAATTTTTGCACAAACGCATTCAAAGGCGCGCCCGCCGCCCTTGAGCGTCCTCTCGTTACTTCAAGAGTTGGAATTTTCTGATCTCAATGGCGCTGTGCTACGTCGAGACGCTTGTCAAGGTCATCGACTTTTGATTCTACCCTTGATATTTCTGCTTTGAGCTCATTTCGCATTGACGCCGTGGTTTAGTTAACAGCATCAATTCTGCTATTCACGGCCTCAAACTTCATATTCAATCCTTCGAACTTGGCGTTGATCTCGCCCATTGCAGACTGGATCTCTTCCTTTACGATCTGCCTAATCTCTGGGAGAACAAGCCTCCAGCCTGCTTCTTTCAATGCCTTGGACATGCTTTCAAGTTTGGATAAGGTCGATGGTCTTATTTCTTAACTGCGCTGTTCTTCTGCGTGAGCTTTCACAGATATGACTGTGTGACACCTAGGAACCATGGGCGCCGGTTCTCCATAGTAAGAAAGCTCCAGTGCAGAAAGGATTTGTTGTTCAGCAGTCTGAGGACAACTCTGTCCACCTCACAACTTAGGCTGGATCCATTCAACGAATCCAAGAACTGTCTTCGGGGAGACCAAGCCACGTATAAAATCTCGCTCCTTCATGGGAGCGAGGGTAGTGCACTAGCCAAGTCTGTTACAAAGTTAGCGGCGTTTGGACTGCCAAAGCCCGTAGCCAAGTCCCAACCTGTAGTCGCCGAATATCCAGCAACTCCGCTTCCATACAGCGAATTGTTGCTTATAGTCACCAACCCAAACGTTTGTGGGACAATGTCATTGAATGCCGAGGAAGGCAGCTTGTAGAGCAGTGGGTTGAGGTATCCTACGTGTTGTTCGCGGTATTGATCTGCAAGCTGGTTGGTTAGGGCAATCAGTCCAGCGATTTGTGGCGAGGCGGCGCTAGTTCCTCCGAAGATGTAGAAACCAGAAGCAGATCCGAGGAAACCAAGATAGACGAGCACGCCGCCGTCGACCGCAGCGTTCCAAGAAACGTCAGGCAGACCTCTCGCGCCGTGCAAGATGCTTTGCGAAATTCCGCTTTGGAAGCTGGGTGTCGGATATAGTACGCTCAATCCTCCGCCGGTCGCCGCTGGGAGGAAAGGCTCATTCCAAACTGCTTCTGTCCGACTGCCAAGAGTGTAGGAGTAAGAGGTATCGGTCGGTGAGGAAGGATTCCAGGTCCAACCGTATTGCAACCACGTGCCTCCCGCCGAAGTAACCAGTGGGTCAGATGAGGGCCAGTTTACTGTTGGGTACGGGAGAGTCTTTACCGGAGACGCTCCCTGTCCTCCGATTACATTTGCAGTGCCAGAGTCTCCTGCAGAGCCAAGCACTGTAACGTGGTTTGTCACTGCTTGTTCGTAAATCTGATCAAACTTTGCTACCTGCGTCTGGGCTGCAGAGTTGAACGATTGCTCAGTAACTGCAAAACTCTGGCTGATAACAGATCCGGGATAGTGCTGTATCGCGTACTGCTCTCCAGCAAAGATGCTCGGAAAGCCCTGTACACCCTCGGTCTCCGCCGGGTTTGCTTCAATTAATACAAGATTTGCCATTGGGGCGATCGCGTGAGACCACTGTAGGTCAAGGCTCGTCTCTTCCGCCCAACCATACTGGACTCCGTGCATGTTGTTGTTGAACGTTGGAGTCCCGGTGGGATTTACTATGGTTAGAGTTGGACCGCCAGTACTGTTTGGAACAGGTAGGCCGAAGGTCTTGCTGAATAGTTGCAGATCTTGTAGGGCTGTTGGGCTTCCGTACGAATCCACTATGACGATTGTTTCGCCTGCTCCATTCAGACCTTCTTTGTACAAGGGATTGATGTTGTATGCAGCAGTAATGTTACTCGGCGTGTAACAATGAAAGTCGAAAGGCGGCGATGGGGAATTGCAGGAAAATGATCCTGACGATGAGACTGTCACATTCACTGGTGCAACTTCAAACAACGGTGCAAATTGCAGGTTAGAATTTGAATATTTGGATGCGAAAACAAAGCCGGCTGCAAAGATAGAACTTACAACAAGCAGTGAGAGTACAAAAACTCCAGAAACGGCTAACTTCTTGTTTGGCATGAATTGTAAGACAATTTCTGGTTGATATTATAGTTTTCAAAATTTTCGAACATGAATTTCATTTCTTAGGCCCTTCTCGTATCACATGCAAGAGAGTGTTCGTGTTGAAAATCTTGTCTATAGGCACAGGAGATCTCTTCAAACATTGCTCTTAGGTGATGTTGTCTATGTTCTAGGCCCAATATAATGGAACGCGAGCACCGACATATCATCCATTAAACGTAACTACGTTGGTAATTGATCTGTAATCTGGTGAGCTCTTCCTAGCTTCACGGTTTTCTTTGATCAGCACGTCTGCGGCGCTCATGAAAAAAGAGTTCTTGTTTCTCGTTTCCGATTCCTTCAGTGCCTTGGAGCATATCTTTAGGATTGAACACGGTTAACGGTCTTGTTTCTGGATTGCGCTTCGCTTGAGCTTATGCGTTCTCTCTAGCCACTCTTATGTAATGAGACGAGCAGATTTCTGTTTGTACTGAAAGATGGTGTTTAGGTTACATAGCAGCCGACTGCCGATTGTTGCACAGTGACGACTACCTTACTCCCACTGTCCCAATATATTGTAAACGGGATAATAGTCTGCAATCCCACCGTGGAAGGCGCAGTGCCTGTCCAAGAAAACATGTTATAATTGCCAGGCGAGATCTTATGTCCATTCCCATTCGGAGTCCAGATGATTGTTCCGTTTGAGTAAGTATGCCTGATCCAACCAGAAGGAGCCGAGGCCGTCACCGGCTTGAATTGTGAAGCGTTAAGAACAATCTCATTGATTGACGTGGAAGAGAACTGCGAGTTGTTCACCATGAGATTTGAAGTGACTGAGAGACCCGCAGCGCAACTAGTCGGACTCTCTGAATACCAAGCCAGATTGTCGGCCGGATAGGAATCAGCGAACGGCAAGTTTTGAGAGTAGAGTGTTGCATTCTGTACTTGCTCTGTTGTTCCAGATACCACCAAAAAGACCGCAAGCGGAACTCCTGGATTTGCTTTTCCTCCAATCTTTGTGTCTGAATAAGAATTCAAAGAAAGATCGTAGTAAGAGCCGAAGTACAACTTTTGTGTAGCTCCGTAAGGAATGACGATTGGAACGAAAGATCCTTGATTAACGCTTGTTACTGCGCCGTTTGCAGCGACGTTCATAACAAAAAAGTCCATTTTGGGGAAGGTTCCACAGCCGTCAGTGCACTGTTCGTCCAAGACGACTTCTGTGTGTGGATCTACAGTGATGCTCGAATGATAGGGATCATTGTTTGTGATTGAAAGCGAGAACACGATAGGTACATTATACGGCACTAGTGCACCCTGGTGCGGGTGGTTGATGTTCAATACGTAAGAGGGGCTGGTTTGCGAGTACGAATAGTAATCGAACGAAGAGAAGTTCATCGAAAGCGATCCCAGTCCTTCAGAAATCAGAGACCCGATGGAATTTGGTGGGAGAATGCGTGGTGGGTACGTTCCAACGGCGACAGTACCTCTCGCTGTCAGGACGGTTATGGCGTAGGACTTCCCGGGAGGGTAAACAAATCCAGTATTCAGGACTACTGATTGCCCTTGTGCCAGCCCTACTGGTAAGGGAGGCGTCGATCCCGAGCCGATGCTGTAAGCCACTATATTATTTGTAGCTCTATCAACCACCTGATACGAAGCGATTGTCAATGCGATTCCAGTGTTGTTTATAGCAATCCCGAGAGAAGGCCCGATGAGTGTGCCGGCAACGCTCAGACTTTCCTCAGCCTTCGTTTGCATGTTCAAGTTATCCTGTAATCCGAGTCTGAGAAGGTTCTGCTCATCCTGGGTTGCCATGTAGAAGTAACCGTAGACAATAGTGAGAACCATTGCAAAAACAAGTATCGTTCCGATTATGCTGGAGACAGCTAATCTCCTGCGCTTCATTCTTGCTTGCCATACATTCTTCCCGCGCATAGGAAATTCACTTCATTAATTTCAACTGACAAAGCAGCCTGTGTCTATTGGTTGCGAGATTACCTGACCGTTATTGAACATCACGGTCGAAGGAAAGACATATTGTGTGCCCGTCGTTACTGAAGGAGCAACTCCCGACCAGCTGAAAGTACCTGAGGTACCCGCGTGAATGGCGTTTCCGTTGCCGTTCGAAGTCCATATGATCGTGCCGTTAGGATAAACCGTGGCAGTGTTCCATCCTGATGGCTGAGAAATAGCAGATATGGATGAAAACGCTCCAGCTTCTATCTTCACTTCATTTATTCCATTACTACCACCCGAAACTGACCATTGAGTGTTTGTGATCGTCTGGGAGAAAGTTGTGCTCTGTCCCTGTGGACAGGACTTTGGTGTCTGGGTCCATGTTGCCAGATTGTCGGCAACAAAGGTTGCTGCGAATGGAAGGTTCTGTGCGTACAAGGTGGCATTCTTCGCCGAAACCATAGTACCAGAGAAGATCATGAATACATCGTGCTCGCCAACATTGTCATTAATGGATTGAGCGGCGTAGTTGTCGAGTGACAGGTCATTCGCCGATCCAAAGTAGATCGTTTTGGTGACGCCGTAAGGAATCTCGATTGGAACGTACGATCCCTGAGTGGTGCTGGTTATCGTGCCGTTGGGGAGAACATTCATGACGTAGAAGAAGAGTAGTGATTCGCTTCCGCAACCACTCGCGCATGATACGAAGGTCCACAGGTCTGTGTGGGAGTTCACCACTATGGTGCCCACCGCGGGGTCGATGTTCGTTACCTGCGCAGAGAACACGATATGGCGTTTGTACGGAGAAATGTTGGCTGCGAGAGGGCTCGACAAGTTCACAGTCCACGGCCCATTCTCCTGCGAGTAGCCGTAGAACGTAAAGGAGCTAAATGACATCTCAAGTGAGCCCAGTCCTAATGCGAGCTGGGAGCTCACAGAATAACTGGTCAGAAGTTGCGTCGGATAGGTGCCGACGAACACGTTTCCCCTCGCTGTGGTTACTTTTATTGTGTAGACCGTTCCTCCTGAGTAAACAAGACTGGTGCTGAAATCAGTTGAACCTCCTTGGTTCAGCGCGCAAGGAATCGATGCGTCTGTTGCAGCACAAGCAGTTGCACTTTTAGCTGCTCCACTCTTGTACAAATCCACCTTTCCGTTTTGATCCGTCACAAAGAGTGAAACAAGAGTTGCCGAGATGCCGGTATTGTTTACGGAGAATGACAGCGTGCCTCCTGATGCAGAGCCCACGATGTAGATATTTTCCTCCCCTCTCTGTTGCGCGAATATGTTGTTCTGTCTCACTATGCCCTGGTACACTTGCTGCGAGTTGTTAATCGAGTAGAAGTAACCCAAACTGATGGAAAAGAGAATCGCAAGTATGATTATGCCGCCAATAACCGTTGACACTGCTTTCCTAGATCTTTTCTTGCAAGCAATCCTTGCAAGACGAACATTTCGCAAGTGTATGCTCACCTGACTTGTTGGTAGGTGTACGTATTTCCATACAGTCCTAATGCTTTGAATTGGTAGATAACTCCAGTCTTGAATGGAGTATTAACCTGAAGGCGTATGGGAGTGATCTGACCAACTGGCAGAACTAAACAATATCCGCATCCTGCGCTGTAAGTCGAAGAAAGAGTTGAAGTGGTGTTGGTCCATGCTTCGGAGCTTACACTAGTAACGTTGCTAATCCAAGTCTGCTTTATATAAACCGTAGTATTTCCACTATTGTAGAGCCACAAAGTCACGTTCTGTGTTGCGCTTGATGAGAAATTCGCGTTCACAATGACAAAGCTTTCCTTAAGATAACTGATATTTGCAGCAACCGCGTTGCCAAAGCTTTTCTCGCTGTTAATGGCAGCAGAACCAGCCCAGGCCCAAGTAGCGAATCCAACTATAATTGTAACGGCGATCATCAAGATAGAGCCTACGACTGCGCTCACTGCTAGCTTTGATCTTCTTTTCTTGAATCTTGAACTAGCTGATCTCATTTTCCACACACTTTCAAAGGGGTTTCATGACGTTGAAAAAAGAAAAAGGAGATGGGACACCGAAGTGCCCCACACATGGCTTGCCTGATTACTGAGCAATCAGTGAACCAGATACGGATTGTCCGTTTCCGAGGTCGATGACGTAGTTGTATGTCTGCCCACTTATCAGCCCTGCATCAGTACCAGATACTGAGGTTTCATTGAATGCAAGAGTCAGAGCTGTAACCGATCCAGGATTTAGCTGTGCGTAGGCAATCCCGAGGCATTTGCCAGTTGGTACAACGTACGCCGCTACGGAATCCTTCAGTGATGCTCCTGTTAGCGTGAAACTTGTTATGTTTGTAGTTGCACCGGGGTCGTTAAGTGCCATCGAAAGGTACGCTTCTCCTGCCGAAACGCCAGAAGATGTGCAGGCTTCTTTGTTTGGTGTCTGACCAGGACTCAGAGATCCTGCGAACAGGTTTCCTGATGTTAGTGTGACTGTCTTTACGTTCGAACCGAAAAGACCGAACGCATATGCTCCGACGACGAGTGCCAGCACGAGTGTGACTGCGATGAGGATGATTGTTGCAATTACTGGTGTAATCGCTCTCTTGTGTTGTTTTAGCCGTATGCTAATTTGAGTCATGAGCATAACGTCTTGCTAGGCTTATAATATCATTAGGAAGGGGAGGTTTTGATCGGCCATACTGGGCCTCGATATAGATTCAGAATCTACACTTTCAAAGTATTTCATAATCGAAGCCTGCCTAATCAAGTATACAGCATCTGCAGCTTTCAAATCGAAAAGACGCTGGGTACTACGATTCCCTTGGTTATAATACGGCACAAACAGCACAGAACTGGCCATACTCTTTGACAAGGAGTCAGAATCCAGATCTTAGATACGGCCTGCTTAACTAATGGAGCTCTTTGAAAATAGTTCTAATCAAGAGTTATTGCAAGATTTGCTTGATTCCTACTTCGAAGGAGCAACGCGAAGGAGATCCCTCCTAGAAGTGAAAATTGATATTCTCCGTTCAATTTCCGAAGGCAATCATAAGCACAACCACATCATGTATTCCGCACAGCTGCCCTGGAAAAAATGCAAGGCTGTCATCAACACCATGGAACAGCAAGGACTTGTCCAGAGAATCGATTCGACGGAAGGCAAGAAGATTACTGGTTACGTTCTTACCGACCGAGGAAATCGCGCATTGGATGCGTTCACGATTGGCCTTCGCGAACTGAACTCGAAAGTTCAAACTGCCAAAGAGCCAGATTCCGGCACGGCGCTAGTCAAACAGGCCATAGCCACCAAAAACTGATGCTGATTTGGAGCTTTCGAACAAGTTCCTTTTACTCTATTAAAGTGGATCCATCCCTTGGCCAGAATCTTGGCTTAATGGCAATAGCGCTCGAACCACTCTAGAATCAGAGCAGCACGGGCGCAACGCCCTTCGCGGTCTGAAGATCATGGCCAAAGGAGTGGTTAGCCTAGACTAGGGTCGCTAGGTCGCGTGTGAAGGCACCTGAATTTCAGATTCACATTGATGAATTTGAACTTCGCACGACCTAAATAATTCTCTCCTTTCTCACGACTTACGGTGAGTCCAAGGGTGCAAGGAAAGAAGATCAGTATGAAGTTAGCGTGTGCGGTGGCGTTTGGATTTTTGCTGATTTCTGTTGTCATCTTCCCTGGGGTTCGGACATACGCTGTCTCATGTTCGCCCGCAGGAACAACTGGCCTGGATGCTCTAATAGTTGTTAGCACGAACGGTGCAACTCTCGATCCTGTAACGCTTGGCTACAGCACAGTCAACGCCGCAGGATGTGATGTGGGAATCTACGTGGCCCCTGGTACCTCCGGCGTAACCATTTCTGGATTGACGATAACCGGGGCAAATGACCATGGAATATTTGTGCAGGACGCAAGCTCCATAACTATAACTGGCAACACAGTTTACGGCAACGGCGTAACCGCGACTGGACTCTGTTCGCCTCCAACGGTAGTCACCAATTGCATCTTTGAAGACAAGGCGTTACAGCTCGTCGGAACAAGCAATTCGCTTGTGTCTGGCAATTTCGTACGACAGAATTTGAAGGACGGGGGAATTAGTGTCACGGACGACGGGGCGGTGGATCCTGGAGCGCCTAACGCTGGAAATGCAAATCCCGGAAACGACAACACTATTTCCAACAACGAGGTCTTTGACAATATAGGCGGTTGCGGAATAGTAGTCGCAGCTTACGACGCTGGCGAAGGCGTGAGCGGCAACATAATCGAGGATAACACCGTCAGCGGGGGCTTTATCAGCGGCAATCCGTACGTCGGCGGCATTGTGGTTGCTGCGGATGAGCCAAGCACTACAGTGACAAATAATCAGGTTATTGACAACAAGGTCAATGGAAGTCTAATTCCTGGAATAATCGTTCATGCAAATACGCCAGGTGACTCTGTTTCTGGAACTCTCATCTCGGGCAATACGTTGCAAAACAACGGTTTTATGGGCGGTAATGACGCTCCACAGCCAGCCGGAATCAACATCGTGGCGGAAATACCCGGATTGACATCTATCACCAGTACTACCGTAACGTCGAACACTGTGCTGAATGATTACTACGGCGTGTGGTACTGCAACACCTCTCCGTCCGTGAGCGGAACTTCAGGGAACCCGACTGTCTATATTGCTTCGTGCGCTCAGCCTACGGGCGTACCGGAGTTTCCACTGTCAGCTATTGGCTTCTCCCTAGTGATGGCAATCGGCCTTGTAATGATTGCCCTGATGCGGAAGATGTCGCTGCCTTTCAGGCAACCCATTGCTTGATTGGCGTCGGGCCATGGTCGCTACCGCAACTCCCCACTGTGTGAGGGGATCTGGCAGTGGGAGAATGATATGAAACAAGCCGCCATTATCCTACTGAAGTGATGATGAGGTAAAGCACTTGCGTCGCTTCTGCGAATTGAACGAAAGATTGTCCTAAAAGGCAGAAGCCATATCGGCTGTCTGTCCATAATCGACAGTAAGAGACATGCCTCTCGAAGACACTTCTCTGAGACGCGAGTAATTTCTCGGGATGCGAGGATATTTCAATGAGAAGAAGGATACTCAATTTTTCAAAAATAGGGCTTGGCTAGATCAATGTGTGATCAATCTTGGAATACATCTGGATATTTTCGGAGAACATCCGAGATCAATCTTTCTCTCGAACTGGGTCCTCCAAATCGGAGTCGATCGTATTCTGTCTGCATGACCGTTTCAAGTTTGTCCAGCTCGTCCACCCTTTCTCGTAGCGATTGCCGCCAGCTGGGGTCTTCGGGATTGGGAGATGAGGTCAAGATAGCGATTGCATTCAAGAGAAGGCTCTTCTTGATTATCGTGCCACAAGCCGGACTCTTGAGGCAGGCGCCATACTCGCCGCTTTGAAAATCATTCCAGATCTTCTTCACGACACTCTCAAGCTCATCAGTTGCTCGAAAACTTTCTCCTTCAATCACAATCCTGAATGCAGAGTCGTTTCTCTCTTTCAATTTCAACAATGCAGCCCGTATTTCGTCTTGAAAAGCATCAGAGAATCGCTTTCTAGTCTTCCTCGCACGCTCCATCAATGCGACATAACTGGAAGGATACCACTGCGTTCCGTCCTCGAAAAAATACGTAGGATTTGGGAACTGTCTTTCGCGAACTAGATTGAGTAGTTCTTGTGACGGAACATCCATCTTTAAGGAGAGCTCATCAAGCGTTATGAAGTTGGAACGAATGTATTCCTTGTCCCTTTCGTTGAAACTAAAAGGTTTAGCAGACCTACCGACAGCCTCTTCCATCGCTGCGTTCGATGACATATACGACTAGAGAGATATGTTGTTATATAACAATTGTGTGTGCAAGATATTGCGTCGTTCAGAGATGCCTGGGCTCAAAAGAGAAACTATTGGAAATCATGGACAAAGAATGGACGAAGAAAGCAAAAGGATAGCAAAAGTGGCAGGAACATTTTCTGATACCACACGAGTCAGAATTATGATTTTGTTGATGAATAAGAAACAAAGTGGTGGGCTCACGACGATGAACATCGCTGCTCAACTCGGGGTATTGCAACCAAGGGTCTCGTCCCACCTGGCGATTCTGCTCAAGTATGGATTGATTTCAGTCGCGAAGAGAGGTAGGCAGAGGATTTACACTTTGAATTCGATTAAGGTAAACCCTATTCTGAAGGATCTTGCCATCCTTTCTCCACCCAGTTATAGTAAGACTTTCTTCTCCCTGCCGTCTTCCAAATCTACCCGAAAAGCGCGGCCCGACCTCGCGATAAGACAATGTCGTACTTGCTACGATCATCTTGCGGGCATCGCCGGGGTAGAACTGCTCGACCAAATCTTGCGAGCAGGCTGGGTGCGCAAGGTCAACCAGAGGCCCAATGGAAAGGCAGACAGAATTCTTTACCGTCTCTCTCAATCTGGTTTGAAATCGCTCCGAGACAGAGGAGTCGATGTGGACCAGGCGATGAGATCAAACCGCACATTTGCCTACGGCTGTTTGGATTGGACAGAGAGACGGCCGCACCTGGGAGGCTCACTCGGCAAGGCTGTTCTGAATTCAGTCCTCTCTCGTGGTATTGTCATGAGGATGAAGGAAACTCGGGCTCTGAAACTGATGAAGCCAATTTCAACTTGGATCAGTATTTAGTTCAAATTGATCCTAGCGGTCAAATAACAATCAGAAATGTGTGCTCTTGCTGGTATGCGCGTAGAACTCTCTTCTCTGATCTTCGACTGCGAGAGAGAAAAATTGAACTCATTGCAGATGCTCTTTGATTTGTTTTTATCTTAGGGCTGAATCTCGATCGATGGAGCATCCCGATGGTCAACATGACAGTGTGGCGGGAACAATAATAATGCAGTCGCTTGACGACAGAAGAAGGAAGTATTGCGCCAACTGCGGCAAAGAGATAAAGCCGGGTCAAGGCGTAGAGATTAACGACCGCTTTGCAGCCTGCTCAAAGGACTGTGAGAAGGCATTCACGGAAGGAAAGCTCTTGTGAGTGGGAAGAAATGTGCGTGGGCAACAAGTACTGCAGAAAAGGAAAGCTGAGCACTTGCTTCTCCTTGACCATCTGCTCAGGTGACCACCCCTCCATAAGTGGTCGCAAGATATTGAAATTCTGCAAAAACCGGTGTTCCAAGGCTGTAATCTGTTGGCTTTGAGTAAGACGCAAATGCATCAGTGTAAAAAGGAATTGTGTT
>JAKAPU010000048.1:0-354 GCA_021806865.1 archaeon | reverse complement strand
GCATTGCGAAATAGTACAATACCTGAATCCAGTATGCGTCGAGCGAACTCCTATCCTGCCTGAACACGAAAGTGGGGTTGTCCGTGCTCCAAGTTTCTGCAATCCAAACGTGCTTTGCAGTCCCAACCTTGCCAACATAGTACAGCGCGTTTGTGAAGCCGCTTGATCCGTAGATATCGTAACCCACGAAAGTAATATTTGAAAGTCCCGAGACCCCTCTCAGGAAGTCTACGTAGTATTGCTGGTTGCTTGAGCCAGAGCTGATTGAAACTCCCACTCTTGTACTGGGCGAAGCTGAGACCACAGCGTTTGCGAGCGTCTGGGCTAGATCCGTCCACACCGTCGCGTTTTGGA
>JAKAPU010000047.1:2395-15357 GCA_021806865.1 archaeon | reverse complement strand
GACATTCTAGGACAGAGACTCGGCGACCGCAGAGGTGATCACTATGCTTCTCATGCTCTTTCCAGCCCTCGCTGCTGTGATGGCCGTTATCTCGCCTGGAGGATTTGGATCCACATTGATGTTGATTGGAATACTGCTCTCCCCTCTTCTTGCATTTGCGCTGTACGCGGTTTCAAGGCAAACCCAGCCCGGAGGTTTCAGAGACAACATATCCGGTGATTTAAGGCTAGCAATGATCGGAGGAGCCGGCTCAGCCGTGGCAGGTGCTCTTGCCCGACTCGGAGTGGTTCCGATGTTTGTCTTGATATTCGGGGGCATAACCTTTGGGTACGGTATCAAGTCGCAAATCGTGATACGCGAGATAAGAGAGCTCGAGAAGGGAATGACAACTCTGCTGGGAGACATTGCCGAATTGAGGAAGCTTGGCTTTGATCTCAACGGGGCGATGCGAAGGCTCGTGATGGACGAAGCTCAAAGGAGGTATACTGGAGCTCTCCTATCACTCATGCGTCACATTAGGGCGCAGTTCTCCATGAACAGAAGGTTCGGCGAGCTCGAGGTCAGGACGCCAAGCTGGCTCGTCAGATACGTTTTCTTCATGATCGCAAAGCTATCGGAGAGCGGAGGCGGAACTCCCAGCCAGATAGACAAACTAAGGCGCTTTGTTTCAGAGATAACGAGATCGAAGAAGGAGGCAATGTCTTCTGTCAAGATCTTTCTCCTGCTCGCTTATTCCACGCCGTTCGTGGTTTTCCTGATGACTTCCATCATAGACAAGATGACAGTACCCTTCTCGGGCATGGCTCACCTTCCCATTCTTACTGCCTCCCCAATCAACCCAATTCTGATTCAAGCGCTTGCTGCTAGCGCAACGATCAGCATAGTGTTTGCCCTAATGAAGTCCATCGATCTCACCATACACAACACGACCAGAATTGCCATCGCATGCATTCTGATAATAGTAGCATTCTACCTGGTCCCGTCCATTGTTGGCGGCATCAACTTTGGTACAGCAGATGTTCCCTGAGTGTGGATGAAGATGAATGAGGGACGAAGAGCGGCGGTCGCAGAGGTACTCACGACGATCATACTCATCGGGATTGCTGTCGTCGCTGCTGCTGGAATTTACATGATATTCGTGAGTACAAGCGGAACAGCTCTTTCGAGCACGGTCATCTACATCACAGGGGCGCAGGCAACCTACATCCCTGCCACTGATGAGACAGTGCTCTCTGTCACTGTGAAGAATGCAGGTACAATTTCAATTTCTTCGATTTCACTTTCCGTCGACGGAACTCCGTGAACGCAACTTGGCAGCCGTCTCCTCCGACGTGGCCCGTCCAATGGGGAGGCAGCGCGACCACATTCGTACTCATGTCAGGAGCGAGATGGGTTCAGGGTACGACCCATGTTATCACCATCACTTCAGCTTCGTCCTCGAGTGGTGATTATACCGCAACGCAGGACGTTACCGTGTTTTGAACAATCAAAAGTCAATGCAAGCGCTTTCTTCAAACTGTCATCCACCAAATTTCGTGACACGAGTTAGGCGCTTGACGGAAGCACCAGAAATCATTCTTGTTCACTTTCTTTGTTTTGGGACTGAGATTTTTTGAAGAACCCGATGATGGCTTGTTTTAAGCACATGCAATTTCCCTTTCGGCATGCAAGACAGAACGGAACGTCAGTTGAAAAGAAGGTCAAAGTTGGAAACCTATTTCTCGATCATAGAGGTGGTGGGCGCTGGCAACCAAAAGCCGGCACATATCATGTACAAAGCAAACCTGTCATGGGTAGTTATGCAAGATTACATCAGGAATCTTGAGAACAGGGGCATAGTCGAGTCAGCCGATGCTGAGGGGAGGAAGAGCTATCATTTGACGCAGAGAGGTTTTGAGCTCCTCGCCAAGTATCGCAAGATAAAGGAAGACATGAGAATCAGCGCGGTATTGCCGCAGAATCCTTGTCTGTTAGATCCCACTCATAGCGCATGAGTCCGCGTCTTTCAAGTCATTTGTAGCTCAACAAATCTCTTTACTTCAAAGATGTGGCCAAATTTCAAGTGATCTAGCGTTTGCACCACAGTAATGTTAGACAAACCCCCTTTGGGTTGCGAAGCGCGAAAGAGCCGGAGAAGAGGAAGCGCGAAAGTTTGTTAAACGGAATACATTAGACGGATACGTTCGAATTTGGGCGTTGTAGTCACTGGAAGTGAGGAATTTAAGCGATATTTGCATGCACTTCCATTTGGCGACGCGGTTAGAAAGAAGATTGAGAAAATGATAGATATTTTGGAGATCAATCCTGGGGCGGGAGAACAGATTCAGAGAAGTTTGTGGCCCAAAGATTACAGGAAGCAGCACTTTGATAATGTTTTCAGATACGAAGTGGACGACTCGATGCGAGCAACATACACAGTCAGACGAATAGACGACCGCAACGGCGAAGTCAGAATAATTGACTTCTTTAGGTCTCACAAAGAGTACGAAAGGAAGTTCCGCTACTAGCGCAGCTTCACCGAGTTCTTGAAAAATTTTCTGAGTTTCGGGTTATCCGCGGCTATCCAGGCAATCTTGCCTTTCTTGTCATAAATGATTTTGTTTGATGCCTCGAGATATTCCATAATCTCTTTGAATGTCGGGTACATGATTTTCCTTGGAAGAGCATTCCAGAGCTGTGTCTTGCTCAGGAGCTCATCGCTTTCCCTGATGGTGTGTTCTACCATGGTGATTGTGCTCAACCTAGGATCGCGAGGTTTGTAGTATGTTTGAGTCGCCATCGTGTTCTATGTTTATATTGTATCAGGATATATAATTATCGTTTTGCTTGCTCTGCGCTCAGATTGAAAGACGCAAACAATTGTATCAGTGATACTGTTTTGGAAATAGTATACTGGAGTAGTTTCTTTATCCTCGACTGCAGATAGTTCGGGTTGTTGAATGGTGCTTTCTTCATTACGACCGGCATGCAGCCCGCCTCTCGGATATTATGCGACACCTCGTTGGAAAATCCATCTGCGAGCGTCGATATTTCTCGGTCATCAAGCAGAGTGAAATCAAGATCTTCTGACAGTAAACGCCGAGCGCAAGCCTCCGTTTTTTAGGCGGAGGTTAGCGAGCTCAGCCTTAAGTAATCGGATTGTATGCATTTGAGTGTGCTTAGGACATCGACGATACTCCTCAATCCTACTGTCGGGGATGAAACACAACTTCAGGAGCTTGCGGGCGCATCAAGCATCCTCTGGAATACGGCCAACTACGAACGGCGCAAGGCATTCTTCGAACATACCAAAATCCAAGCATACTCGGCACAATGCAAATCCCTCAAAGCGACCGATGCGTTCAAAATTCTCGGTACGTGCAAGGCTCAAGCACTCTTATCAAAACTTGATGAATGTTGGCGAAGCTTCTGGGCTTTGATGAGGCTCAAGAAGAAGGGTCAGCTGCCTTTGCACGTCAAGAAAGTCTCTCCGCCTAACTACTGGAAGGAAAACGGGAAGCGAGTGGTTCGTTGTTTTTACGTCAGAAACGATGGATGGAGTCTGAATGATACGACCATCTCACTTTCAAAGAATCTCAAAATACCATACAACTGCGGTCAGCTCTGGGTAGGCAAACAAGGAAGGCTAGAAGTCCTAAAAGACAATGGCAGCAGCAAGTGGTATGCCTATATTCCGGTCGAGGTTCAACAACCTCTGTGTCGAACAAGCCAGAAAAAGGCTTCTTTGGATATTGGCATCTGCAACCTAACAGCTCTCTACATTCAAGGCGAGAGACCGATAGTCTACTCTGGTCGAGCAGTCCTAAGCGATTGGATCTACAAAACAAAAAAGATAGCGGAGAAACAAGGCAAACTTGCTAAGAGAAGATATACATCAAAAGAAATCTCAACCGCTTTCAGAAGTAGGCAGCGAAGACTGAGACACGCGATCAACTCGATGCTACGGTCAATATTCGAGATTCTGAAATCAAAAGGCGTTAGTGAATTGTTCATCGGAGATCTCATGCACATACGGGATGAGGCAAACTATGGAGATAAAGTGAACCAGAAATTACACAACTTTTGGGTATTCAACATGATTGCAGGTCGAATCTACGAATTGGGTGAGGAGTATGGAATCACTGTCACAAAAGTCTCTGAGCGAGACACGTCCAAGACGTGCTGTTTATGCAACAAGATGCACAACGGCAGAATCAACCGCGGTTTGATGGTCTGTAGGGAAGCGCATCAATCAGTCAACGCAGACGTAAACGGAGCCGTGAATATTATGAAGGTAGCCGTGAAGAGGCCCCTCTCAGTCCTAAGCACATTGGAAGGGGCCAGCGGTAGCAGGCTCATGACAGAGCCCTTGCTCCTGAGGTGGAACTACAATGAATGGCGATGAATCCTTAGGTAACAAGAATCTCCATGCCTTTGGGCGGGAGAGTGTCAAAGCCGCCACTTGCCAGGGAAATAGATCTTTGAAAGAGCAGTCCCGCCCTTGAATGCTAAGCGAGACGAAATTGAGCTGGAAGCGATGCCGTACAGTAGCCAGCCCAGAGCGTAGTCCTTCTCGACGAGGTCCAGGGCCAGTCCACGCTCTCTCGCGTTTCTCCGGAGCTCCTGTGCGGATATCAAATCAGCCCCACCTTTCCGGATCTATTGAAGTGTTCACGAGTATCTTCCAGCGTTCCCTGATCTTCCCCTTTTTCGGTAGCAGTGGATCGAGTACCGAATAGCCGCTTGCAAGCTTGGCACCGGAAAGCAAACTGGATAGCTCTTTGATGCTCAGCGCCTCTGCTATGAAACCCAGTCTCTTGAGAACTGCGCTGTTACCCAGCTTTCGCGAATAATCGACCAGACGGTTGAAATCAAGTTCCGCGTTCCTGCTTGCAAAGTAGATTGCTTTCGCTACCTCTTCCACCCCACCAGCGTGCTCAGGGTGATCCAAGCAATCTGCGATTGTTTTTTCCCGCGACGATATGTTGATTTTCCTTTTCTCTATCTCAACTTTTTCTACAGCAAACAATTTCCTCTTCGGTATTGTCACAAACTTGAATTGAGTATTGAGTACTCTTCTGGAATTTCTCGGTTTTGTGGTAACTACGTAAACGGCCGGTGGCGTCTGATCAGTAAGGCCGTGGTAGTTTAGAGCACTCCAGTATCCGATGTAATAGGGTTCTACCAAGAACGATGCAATTGTGAAGCTGTGAAGTGCGTAAGACTCGGATCCCTTCTCTCCAGCTTCGAGTGGGGCAATCGCGTAAACGCCTCTCTTTATCTTCAGTATCCATTTCTTGCGTCTTAAGCTGTCCAAGACATTCTTGGGATCCTTGACTAATCTCTTGATATCTTCAAGAGTGAACACTGACTTGCCGCTGTAGCTCAGGTTCGACAGGATTTTGGATTCCCTGTCAGACAGGGAGTGCCTATATTTCTTCAACGATGTCAGTGTCAGCATACGGTTATCGTGAATATAATATAGGTGCACGGCTTGATAAAGATCACGCGCGCGAGGGAATCTTTCTTTCCCCTTTCCTCACCACCAATCCAAACTCAGGTACTGGCCTTTCATTTTGGCGTGTTTTAAGCAAAGCAATTTTCTTACGGACATGCTTAACAAACAATCTCTCTTAGAGCATAGAAAGACAACGAAGAAAGTAGCGATCTCAAACGTCATCACGACCCTGATACTCATCGGGATCGGAGTCATCGCGGCGGCAGGGGTGTACATCGTCTACACAGGATACGCAGGTTCGGCGTCCTCGAACCTCGTTGCGTACATGACAAACGCTCAGGCAAACTACGCTACTTCTGCAGGAGGCGCAGTGGTCTCACTCACGATCAAGAACAGCGGATCAGTTGCAATTACGGCCGCAAGCGTATCTGTCGATGGCAAGGTACTTGCAACGCAACCTACCTGGTCACCGAGCATCGGCTCCAGTTCGCCGCTCGCAGCAGGAGCTTCAGCATCCGCAACATTCTCGGAAGGGGGGTGGTCGATAGGCGAGTCCCATGTGATAACGGTCCTCGTGACCGGATCTAATGGAGCAACCTACACCATAACCGAAACAATCACGGTCCAATAGGACAGGAGAAGCCAAAACAAAAAGGGATGGGATCTGAAATTCCTTCTCTTCCATCCCTCCTACTCTTTTTCTTTTCCCATTCCTCAACTGCATTTGGAATCCTCTTGCTCATTATCGCGATCTTTCTGCTCCTTTTCTTTGCTCTTGGATGGGTGTGGGGCGCGGGATACGAGCCGACCAACGGGTTCGTTCGCAAGCAATTGATTGGGCTACTTGAGCAGAGATTTCAATCAGGAGAAAGATTCGTTTTCTACGATCTGGGTTCTGGATTCGGCGGTGTCCTGATGGATATTGCAGAAAAACTTCCCAACGCAATCTGCACTGGAATAGAAGCTGATTGGTTGAAGTATGCGATAGCAAGACGACGGATTCGGAAGCTTGGATACGGCGCTCGCGTAATGCTCGTCAAAGGCGATCTGCTCAGACTCTATTTCTCTGACGCAGATGTTTTGTACCTGTTTTTGTCTCCTTTGATATTGAAGAGACAGGAGTTTAGAGACAGAATGAGAGCGCTCAAGCCTGGATGCCTGATTATCTCGTACTCCCATAGGATTCCCGGACTTCGCCCTGCCGCGGTTGTTGGAAAGAATTTGTTCGTCTACTCGCGGTTGTCGTCTTATTGACTTACGGATAGTTGAGTTGTTGCCCTAGTAGTATTGTGAGGGGCCGTTCCGCGCCCCTCGCTTCGCGACTCCAGATCCTGCCATGATCGTCACAGCCATCAAAGAAAGCATTTATCATCATCTGAAAGGATATGCCAGAAGCAAATGAAGACTCGCTTACGCGCCAGTGGCTAGGAAGAAGGGACCAAACCTGAAGGACAAGGTAGCCTTTGCACCCGATAAGCGAAAGTGGCACCCCTCGCCTATACTCGGTCAATTGGTTCTGGTTACCACGTTGAATGAAGACGGGGTTTCGAACGTTGCGCCCAAGAACTGGATATCGTACATGGCATTCGGTCCCTCGATCATCGCTCTCGGCTGCAGCACAAAGCACTGGACAGCCAAGAATATTCTAAGATCAAGAGAGTTTGTGATAAACATACCTGGAGCGGAGCTCGTAGATACCATCTGGGAAGCAGGGTATTTGGATCATCCGAGACCAGTCGAATCGTTGAAGCTCACGCCGATTCCTTCTCTAAAAGTCAAGCCGCCAAGGATAGAAGAGTGCGGGGCTCATCTGGAATGTGTTCTTGACAAACACTTCTCATACGGAAGCGAAATCATCATACTCGGGCGCATAGTCGCAGCTTCCATCGATCGAGAAGCTCTAGAAGCTAAAGATCCCTATAAGTATCTTCGGATGCTCGTCTTCCTAGAAGATGGAACATTCGGCACTGTAATGAGAGCTGAGAAGCTGAACGCGAATACCCAACGTCGTTTGAAGACTTTGAAAAGATTCAAAACTCGGGGATACGATCTTTCAGATCGATATTGATGATAGTTCCCAGAGTTTGTTGCGTTTGACGGACTGCTAAGCGGGCGCATGTTTTTGAAGTACAAGCGTGCGTCTCGCAATTGACTGTGTTTTAAGTTCTCGCCGTTTCTTGCGTTACGAAATAGATGAACTTCACTACTAGGGCATTCAAAGCTGTTATGGTGTGCCTACTGCTTCTACCGGGGTTGGCCATTGTATTGCCCGATGAGCATGCTGGCGCCTATTCGCCCTCTTCATCGCAGACTCTAGCTATCTATGCGCCTCCTGCCATTGCATCCGACAGTCACCTTTCCCCCTTCCTCGTCCAAGCTGAAAGCTCCACTGGACTGCCGGTTGACCTGAACGCGACCGTCTATGTATCGTCATCTTCACGTGGAATCCTGAATCCTATGGCCTCTGAGGTGAACCTTGTTGACGGTCAGGGTGTCTTTTACGCGAATGCCACAAACGCGGGAAGCGTCACGATGTACGCAGGCGGCAGGGGCTTCCTTCCGTCCTCGGTATCTGTTGAGGTCGCCAGCCCGGTTAGTGCCTCTCCATACACTCTGAACATCGTTACTCCCTCTATTGCAATAGAGGGAGAGCAAGTGCCCTTGATAATCGAATCTGAGAGTGCGGGCGGCAATCCCTTTGCAAGCTCGCTTTCCTTCGAGCTTTCCTCGTCTCTGTTAGAAGGCAACATCTCGAAGGCACCTTTGTTGGAATCAGGATCTTTCCAGGGAGGCCCTTACTCTGTCGAGTACATGGATCTCCCGAGCAATGGTACGTGGGCAATAAGCGCCTCGGGCAACTACTTCTCTCCAGGGAACCAATCATTCGTCAACGTCCTCGACCCTTCAGAAGAGCCAATAGCAGGCAACGGGGTGTACTCTCTGCAAGCTTCCTATATTTCGAATGTTTCGGTGGGGTCGGCATGGCCAGTGATTATCTATCCAACGGAAAACGGTCTTCCCACGATCTCTGGCTTCCAACAACTTTCGAGCACAAGTAGCGATCCGTCTGTCGCTTCGGTAGTCGGCTCACCCATCCAGAGCGAGTACTACGAAATATTCTATGTTCAGGCCTCAAAGGTTGGGAGTGCGGCGATAACGTTTCAGGAGCAAGGCTATCTTCCCGTAACTATCACTCTCAACTGCGTCACCTCCCAACAGCCTTTCACGATCAGGGCATATGGTCCCTTGAGCTCCTACGCAAACCCCTCTCAGCTTCTTGAAGTGATCTCCACGCCCACGACGGTGTCAAATATCAGCCTGCCAATCCACCTAACTCAAGCTACTGCAGAAGTTACCTCCTCCTATTCGGGGGTTCCGGCTCAGGTTGTTTACTTCACCGATGGGTTCGCCGAGCTGAACATCACCTCTTTCATGCTTGGTTCCGCCGCTTTCCTGGCACAGTCTGAAGGGATGTACGCTTCCAACTTTTCGGCAGCGCTGCTGTACACGCCTTTCACAGTAACAGTCGAGAGCAACGTTCCGAACGCAAATTTCACAATCCAGTCGGTGCAAAACAAAAGCTATGTCCTAACAAACTCATCGGTTCGACTGTCCGAGCCTTCAGTTGTGAGCGCACCCGAGTATCTCATTGCCAATAACGGGACAACGCAATATGAGTTCAGCTACTGGCTCGGCACCTTTGCAAACTCAACTACGGACTACGTTCAGAGCACTTCTACGCTGTTTGCTTACTACACGAAGAACAGCTTTCTGACTACGCTAGGGACAAATCTTCCGATGCCTGTGGTCAACATGTCTGTTTCCTACTATGAGTCAAACAGCTACCCCTTGATCAACAAGACTGAGTCAGGTACATTCACTCTTGTTGCTCCACGAGGCCTCACAGTGTCGACTCCCGTGACTGTGCTGGGATCGGAGCAAGGTGCGCTCTATGTCTTCACGGGCTGGTCTGACGGAGTAGATGCCACCACGCGGTTTGTCTCCGCTGGTTCGAACGTAACCGCTGAATACATGACAGAATACATGGTTTCTGCAAGCACGAGTTACGGACAGGTCGTCAACGGCTCGGGCTATTTCAAAGCAGGCTCTGTGGCGGAGCTAAAGCTCGACACGACTATAGTGCCTTCTGGATTCCTCGTCTACAAGGTGTTTTCAGGCTGGAGGACATCGACTGGTTCGGTCACGAAGGCATCAAATCCTTACTTCATGACAGTTGATTCACCGACGCAACTTACGGCAGTGTGGGTCGTGGATTACTCTAGACTGATCATATTCATCGCCGCAATGGTGATGCTTGCTGCTGGTGGATTGTATGGATTTGCCGTATGGAGAAGGCGACGGAAGTATCTGAACTAATTATGAATGAATTCACTCGTTTCTCGCTTCCGTAGCCGAAACTTGTACATTCAATCACGGTCGGAAGCTTTGTCTCAGTTTGACAAGATTTGCTTGACTACCAACGATTTACCTACCTATTATGAAATGGAACAACGTGCCTTCTCTTCTCGTCTCCAAAATCTTATGACCTCGTATCGAGACCCACTGAGGCACGTCTTTGTCTGCAAGAGGATTATCCGTCACAAGATGAACGCTCTCGTCCTTTTGAATACCCTGCATCAGTTGATCTAACTGGTTCAACGTCTCTGGACATTCTCCGCCGATTCCAGAGATTTCGTAGTCCGGATAAACCGAAAAGCATCTGATGTGTAGCTGCTCAATCAAGCTCCGCAGCTTGGTTTCTGCAAATTTGGGGGCGACTAGTAGCTCAAACTCTCTGGAATATTCTTCTTCATTGCTCGTTGGTTTTATCTTTGCAAACCACCCATTTGAATATGAATACTTGTTTGCTAGATCGGGCTCCTCCAGAAGTTGTTGGTTTGTTTCAACAAGTTTCCCGCTGATGGGCGTACGGACTGCTCCAAAGAACTTCGCGCTTTCGATTGTTGCAACGCTCTTTCCTCTCTCCAACAAAGTTCCTATGGGTTTGAACTTGACGGTATTGATCCTTCCTGCGCTAAATGCGGACACGCAGATGATGCCGATTGTTAGTAAATCGTTCTCCCTCCGAACCCAGACATTTTCCTCAATATCGTAGCTCAAGTTATCTGGGAATGAACAATTTTCAATTATCATGATCTTGCAAATCACCTTCATCGCTCGGATGAGATGAAATCATCACCTTGCTCTCCTGAATCAGAACGAGCCCACTACATGCGTTCCGTCTTTCATTATTAGCCCAACGATCTCATCGTAACTCGCAGGTTTGAAAGGTGATTTCAAAGATTGAGGCGTGAAGCCTCTCTTTGCTAGGTGCTCGTCTAACACGTATCCTTCAGAGGTCTCCGAAAAGTCAGATTGCGAAAAGTCCTTCAGAGCCAGAAGGACAGCATCTTGCATAAGTACAACGATTACGTCATCATTTCCGCCTTTATGTTTCTTGGACAATTCTTGAAGGAGCTTGAGACCCGCTGCGTTATTCGCGGAGCTTCTGGGGGAGGTAAACAGAATTACTTCTTTCATTCTTTCCTTGTTCACTTTGTTAACTAGAATATTGCCGTCCTGTCGCTCGCACTTATGGTCGATGCGATAATCCCGCTATCAACCAGCTTCACTCCCTCCACGAGATCAATTTGATGTAGGCCTATTCTCCTTGCGTTTTGAACATCGGCAAGCACTTTGGATTTCTTGGACGACGATGCTGCTAATTTCTCTATCAAAGGAGAAAGAGAGGTCCAGCCACCATTCTCTGCTCTCTGCTCCTTTTTTGCTACCAGGATACCATCATCCACTAGAATCAGTGAAACATCGTGACCGTATGCTACCGCTCCGTTCGCTAACCTTACAGCTTCTGCGGCATGGATCATCCCAAATGGCGGTTTGGTTATGATGATTGAAAGAGATTTCATTGTGAGTTCTCTTACTCTAGTCGCAATTTCACATGAACGTGACAAATCTGTCACAATCGTCTATCAGCTTGCAGAGGTTTCGCATGCTGTAGGTTCTGCACCCTTGATGATGAGTTCGTTTCCTATCCCCCTGAAGTTAAGGCAGGTTCCGCAGAGCTCCACTTTCAGCCCTCTATCAAGCAGAACTTGAAACTCCTTTTCTGCATTAGGTATTCCTGTGGCTCTTTGTCCCTTTGTGAAACTGTGAACGCTGTCGCCGTACGCAAAGACGGTGACACTGTGTCCTTGATTTAGAGCAGCCTGCGCTAGCTTAACTGCGGTGTCGGTGTTTTCGGAACTGTACGGCGTTGTGAAAAGCAGGATGCCCAGGTGTTTCCTCTGCGTCTTCGATTCTTCCATGGCTATGTTCCCAAATCTCCTTTACAAACAAGAATTAGCTAGTTCATTCATTCTGTCTTCAGGTGTTTGATCCTCTCGCGTTGACGCTTTTCAAGGTCGCTCTGCTCCTCGGGCATGTACTTCCTGCCCCAATCCCTCAATCTTTTCTGATTTTCAAGCTCGAGCGAAGTGTATTTCCGGCAGAGTTCATAGTTCCATTCATGACGCAGCACGCCTTCTTCGATCCTCTTGACATCAGACGCATTCCAAGCTTCTTTGTACGGGTCTATAACCAATTGCGAGCTTCCTTCTTTCTTGTGCTGATCGATTCTGTCCAGCGCCTCGTTCCAGGCGATCTCCCATTCGTTTTGTGCGTTCAGATACCTTCCTTTCACTTTCCAGGCTCCACCTGACCCTATCTTGCTCTCATTCCTTTGGCTATTCTGAAGAGAGATGCCAACAGTAGTGAATAGCTCGGTCAGAACCAGTGATGCATCCAGTACTTTTCAAACGCAACCTTTTGCATGTGCCAAACCTTTCCAGGCATGTGGAACTCAATCATTGGCTTATGCTGCTCAAGAAAAGCTCCTTTCACGAACGCGCTCTGTCCATTCCCCACTTCAAGAAAGCAAGAGCCGTGACCATCCCACTCTTTCTTGCTCTTGTTCAACCTGCCTGATCGTTCCAAAATTTGTACCACAAGATTGTTTCCCACGACTTCCGCCTGACCATGAGCGAAAACGCCTGCTTTGGGCAGGAACGGTACGTATCCATTAGGAGTTTTTATGGATGTAACATCTCCGACTGCATAGATTCCACTGTGATTTGTTTCGAGCATGTTGGAATTTACTGGAATCCAACCTGTTTCGTCGGTGAGTCCTGCCTCTCTCACTGGTTGAGGCGCGACGTGTGGAGGGACACAAAAAAGCAAATCGTACGCTATCGGCTCACCTCCGCCCTCAAATCTGATCTCGCCTGATCGGATTTCCTTGACTCTCACCTTTGGATGGTAGTTCATTCCTCTGGACTTCATTAGCTCTAGTACCTTGTTGCCAATGTCAGGACCGACCGCAGGAACCGGGATACCTTCTGGAGTGAAGAGCTCGAACTTTATCTTGTTTCTCAATCCCTTCTTGCCGTAGTAATCATCCAGCAGTAGCGCTACTTCGTAAGGAGCCGCAGGACACTTGAACGGCAATCTTGAGATTCCAATTGCCATA
>JAKAPU010000047.1:1718-2385 GCA_021806865.1 archaeon | reverse complement strand
CTCTGAATTTGAGGGCTGATTCGAGATCGTATATGTGATGAGCGTGCTCAGAAAATCCTGGGATTGTTTCAGGGGAGTACTGAGCACCCAGTGCTATGACAAGATAATCGAAGGGAAGAGTGCCCGAGCTCCTCGATGTGACTGACTTGCCATTAACGTCAATTGAAAGTACTTCGTCGTTCAGTACTTCGACTTTCCTCTTCCTTCTCAGAAGATCCAGGTCTTTCTGGACCTGCTCCTTTTTCCTAGACCCGAGCATGAGCCATGGATACGACGGTGGAAAATCGAAGGTCTTCTTTCGTTCGATGAGCTGTACACTGACTTTTTCCTTGAGTTTATCTTTGATGATCGAAGACGCGACTAATCCACCGATTCCTCCCCCGAGAACAAGAACCTTGGGCTTATCGTTCATTCATGAATCTCCCTCTTCACCTAACCGAGCACCGGCCAACTTCCGTTTACTCGTATATGCATATATATGAATTTAGTTTAAAGCAATAACGGCATCAAGAAAAGAAATGACAGACAGGATCTCAGAACTTCATGCAGAAATCTGTAAGACACTGGGAAGCCCAGCCAGGATCGAGATTCTAAACGCGCTGCAGGACGGCGAAAAGACTGTCGGCGAGCTTACGCAAGTACTCGGAATGAGACAGGCTAACGTATC
>JAKAPU010000047.1:0-1708 GCA_021806865.1 archaeon | reverse complement strand
GCGGTGCTCAGGCAGAGACGAGTTGTGGCGACACGAAAGGAGGGCACCAGCATTTACTACAGAGTATCCAACCCAAAGATCATTCAGGCGTGCAGGCTCATGAGGGAAGTTCTGATAGAGCAATTGAAGGAGACGCGGGAACTTGCAGCCATTGCAACAAAACCAAGAGCAAGTTGAGTGAGAAAGAGGAAATGGGGAAAACTGCAAATGTAGTTCCAGAGAACAAACCTGTGGCAGCATTAACTCTTGGAGCAGTGGGGCTTGCCTTCCAAGCAATTGGTGGTCTATTCTTAGCGTACATGGTTTGGTTCTTTAGTTGGAATCACAACTATTTCGGTTTTGGATTCATGGGACCCTGGATGATGTTTGGAGCAGGTTGGCCTTGGATGTTCGGATTCTCCACATTTTCGTTTGCATTCTTCTTGATATTCGCAGCTGTTGAAATTGCACTCGGAGTGATAGGCGTACTTTGGATGAGTAGCACAAACATAGGGAGGATTAGGACAGGGTCAACGTTTGTGTTAATCGCTTCAATAATCGCATTTCCGACGATGTGGGGTTTCATGATAGGATCACTTCTGATGCTTATCGGAAGCATCCTGGGTTTAACTTGGCAACCCTCTCAGATCAGGTAGTTAGATTCAAGGAATGCAAAGCGTCTCAAAACCAATCTACTTGGACTACAATGCAACCACGCCAGTTGATCCTGACGTTCTCAAGGCTATGGATCCTTACTTCAAAGGAGAGTTTGGTAACCCCTCAAGCAGCCATCTTTACGGCAGAACTTCTAAGGAGGCCGTTGAGAAAGCGAGAAGCCAAGTTGCAAGCTTGATCTCGGCAGCTCCAGAGGAGATAGTGTTCACGAGTGGAGGGAGCGAGAGCGACAACACTGCGATATTCGGCGCGGTTTTTGCGAGCATGAGAAGCGAGGCGACGAAAAAAGGCGGACATATAATAACTTCGCGAATAGAGCATCCTGCAGTTCTGGAATCATGTAAATATCTAGAGGAAAGATTCGGCATTAGAGTAACATACCTTCCCGTAGATAGGTATGGTTCGGTCGATCCGAAGGATGTTAGAGACGCCATTAGAGACGAGACAGTCCTGATTACAGTAATGCATGCAAACAACGAAGTCGGAACAATTCAGCCTATAGAAAAGATTGGAAAGATTGCAAGGGAGAACGGAGTGCTCTTTCACACCGATGCTGCACAGTCCTGTGGGAAAATAGAAGTTGATGTTAACAAGCTGAATGTCGACCTCCTGACAATCGCAGGACACAAGATGTACGCCCCAAAAGGAATCGGTGCTCTTTACATAAGGAAAGGCGCTGTTATAGACAGCTACATTCATGGGGCGGGCCACGAATCGGGCAGAAGAGCCGGCACAGAAAACGTTCCATACATGGTTGGGCTAGGAGCTGCAAGTGAGATCGCTATGAAAAACCTCCCCTCTTTTGGAACAAAAATCAAGGCTTTGAGAGACAGGTTGTTTGCAAGGATTGCAGAAGGAATCAATGGTGTTCGTCTCAACGGTCACCCAGAAAATAGATTGCCGAACACCCTCAATATCAGCCTTCGTGGAATAATTGGAGAAGAACTACTTGATAAAGTGCCAGGGATTGCTGCGTCGACCGGCTCAGCCTGCCATTCAGGTTCGTTCAAACCTTCAAACGTACTGCTTGAGATGGGATTGTCCGAGGAGGAGG
>JAKAPU010000264.1 GCA_021806865.1 archaeon | reverse complement strand
GCATCGCTAGGATCAGGATATTTTCGCTTCTCGTATTTTTGATAATTGGAACTGTAGTAATCGTGATGACACTTCTCTGATCTATCATATACAAGGCCAAAACCGCTTACGTTTTCTTGTGGACAGAGAGGCCGAAGTGGATTGAGTGCTTAGCCCACGCCCGGGTTGATTCCATAAAATGAGACCAGAATTCCGAAAGCTATCGCAAGTATCCCGAAGGTGAGGGTCACGATGTATATGCTGTTTTTCTTTGCAAACCTGAGCAAGAGTCCGATAATTATCAATCCAGTAATAAAGGCAGCGACTATCGCGATGGCTAAACCCACCATGTCAAGCTGGGCCGTTGCAATTCCGACTTGCTCCTTTGTGAACAGGAGCGAGACACCAAACGCCCCAAGCGAAGCTGGAATGTAGGCTAGATACGAGAGGCGGAAAGCTGTTTCCGGCTTTACTCCCAAGACAAGCATTGCAGAGACAGTCATGCCCGACCTGCTCACGCCGGGCAGTGCTGCGAGCCCCTGCGCAAGGCCTATGATCACGATGTCCCTCATCCTCAGATCGTTCACCTGGTTTACTTTGAAAGTCGTTATGAGCCTGCTCCTCCAGATCAACAGGCTGTCGGCGATCAGGGCAGCGCCCAGTATCAGCATAGGGATGCCTACAGGGTATGGGAAAGTGGCAAGTACCTTGTCAGCAAGGACATAGAGTGGTACGGCTATGATTGCAGTTATCACTGTGACAACCAATAGGAACCTGAACAATTTCCAGTCCCTGAACACCGATATTACATCCCTTCTGAAGTAGATGAGTGCAGAGCCGGTAGAGCCGATTTCCATGAAAAGACCGAATGCGTACGCAACGGCCAGCGGAAAACCCAGAAGCATGGTTGAGACGAACAGAACTTGCGTCTTGCTGCTGATCGGCAGCCACTCGGAGATTCCCTGAACGATTCCGATTATGGTAGAGTACAAAAGATGTAAATCCAATTCATTGTTGCACTTTCAATCTTGTTGCTGCATTCACTCTACTCGAGCACGCGCCTGGAATCATCTGCGAAGCTTGAGAGCTCCGAATTTCGAGACCAAATATGCCAGCCCGAGGAGGACAAATAAGAGTACTACCGCATTCGCGATCAAAAGCGGATCGTAAATCTCAAACATTGAACATTCACTGCAAATTCTCAATTCAGCATATACTGTCAACCTGAGCGCTCCAACAAAGAAGAGAAAGGTAAAGAAGCTAGCGCAAGGGTTTTCTTACTAATCTTACCTTTACCTGTACTCTCTTGCTGATTATTCAATAAACAAGTTGACAATCCTGCATCTGTTTTTGGAACCATAGGCAATTTGTCGACTAATTAATTCCATCCGCTATAGACTATCTATAGTACATAGTAATCAATAGATTCTACACCTGCACAGCTCTATAACCCGACTTCAGTTCATCTTGTTCGTTGCCTCGCCGTCGCCGAGGTTGAGGAATTTGCCAGGGTTGAGTATGTTGTTCGGATCCCACTGTTTTTTGATTTCTTTCATTAATTGAATTGCCCGAGAGCCGCTGTGTTTCATTAGTTGTTCTTCTGCAAAGCGCATTTTTTGCTCGCCCACTCCGTGCTCGCCGGTGACAGAACCGCCCACCTGAATAGCATAATCGCAGATCTCCGCAAAGGCCTTCTCCGCAGCTTTGCTTGACTCTTCGGAGAATTTGTCATACAGTATCACAGGATGAATGTTCCCATCTCCAGCGTGACCGCCGGTCGGGATCTTCAAGTTGTACTTCCTGCCGGTCTGTTTTACAAACTCCATGTAGTCGACAAGCTTATCCAGCGGGACGACGACATCCTCGGTGTGGTAGGCAGAGCTAAGCGGTCTTATTCCGAGATAAACAAGCGCCCTAGCGTTGTATAACCTTTCTTCGTCTTTCTCATCAGTTGCAACGTAGTGCCCAATCGAGCCGCTCTCGCCGCAGAGCCTCAAGATCTCTTCCACTCCGAAATCCGTTTCGATGAGGAGTGTGGCCCTGTGCTCGGGGATTTTCAGGTCAAACTCATTGTTGACTGCATGGATTGATTCGTCGTCGAGGAACTCCAGGAGCACCGGTTGGACTCTGTTTTCCCTGAGCTTATGGATTGCCCTGCCAGCGTGGATCCACTCGTCAAAGAAAACGAGCATCCTCTTGTTTTTCTCGGTTTTTTTAGGCAGCGGAGTGATTTTGAGCCACGCCTCCGTAATCACACCTAGAGTACCCTCGCTCCCGCAGATCAAATGGACCAAATCGTATCCCACTCTGTTTTTCGGGAGCGGTTCGCCGAATTTCACGACGCTCCCGTCGGCAAGGACTACTCTTAGAGCGAGAACCCAGTCCTTCACCGTTCCGTAGCGAAAGCATCTCATCCCACCAGAGTTCTCAGAGACTGCTCCGCCAACGGTGCACCAAGGAGTGCTTGATGGATCGGGCGGGAAGAAAAAGCCCTTTTTCCTTAGCTCGTCATTTAGGTCTTCGAGCACCACGCCTGGCTCGCAGTGGACGTACCAGTTGACGGTGTCTATCTTCAGAATGTGGTTCATGCGCTTTGAAAAGTCGATAACTATTCCCTTGTACGAAGACACGGCTCCGGTGAGACTCGTACCTGCACCCCTTGCGACTACCGGAGTGCGGGTCTTGTTTGCATGAGAAACAATCTTTGATACCTGCTCGGTCGACTCTGGCTGCAGCACCAAGAGTGGGTCGGACTCGTAGTCAGCCATGTCCTTGAGATAGTCTTCGATCTTCTCTTTTGAGGATGGTAGTATCGTGTTTTCCTTTCCTACGATGCCTGAGAAATGCTCGATTAGATCTGGCTCGGCTTGCTGCATAGAGTGCCGTTCACAAAACCAGACTCCACCCATATATACAAAGTTCTGGATGCTAGTTCTTCTGCTCTCACCTTATATCTTGTGTCGAACGCAAAACCGTTCTTAGTGCGCTACTATAATGGCCGATTCGGGCAGACGCTTTAAAGATGAAGTAGATCTCATAGTGAGGGAAGAGGGCGGAATGCTCAAGGATAGGATAACCTCTTCTCATGTGTTCATCTTCAGTCGCTCGGCCTTTCGTTCGCTGCAAAACACACTGTATGACAAATTCGGAAGTGGTGCCTCTGTCATCATGTACGAAATGGGCAAGGGATACGGCACAAAACTTGGAACCGGCATGCTGAAGCTACAATATCAAGCTGGATCTTGACGGCATCTTCAAGGCGATTCTCTTTTACCGCCTTTTCCTGGTCTTGTGATTCCCTGTCGATT
>JAKAPU010000263.1 GCA_021806865.1 archaeon | reverse complement strand
AGTGACAAGTCGTGACGGTCAGCCCGAAGGAACTGAGCGAAACGCCGCAATCGTTCCTATCTTGCTTGGATAAGGCTCTTGAAATCTACGGAGACAGTTTCAAGCATGTGGTCTATTGGAATTTCGAAAAGAACCATGGGCTGACCAAAGAGCAGATACCTGCGCATGCAGACAAATTTGCTGAAACGCTAAACAAGATATTCGGTCCCGGATCTTCGATCGTGGAAAGAAATCTGATCTCGGCTATTTCCAAAATCACCGGGCTACGGGAGCTGGAAGAGCGCGATTTCTGCAAAGTGTTGAGAGAAGCAAACAAATACTACCAGCGCTTGGAATGAATTGCTCAGTCCGACCGGCTGACTTCTAAAACCTGGCAGGCTTTCTACCTGCTTCGGCCACTCGTTTTCATCTCGATGTGGTGGAAAGCTCGCTCTCCACGATTTTGAGATCCTTTATCGAATCGATGGCACGCCAGAATCCGTAGTAAGGATATGAAAGAATCTCACCTCGTTCGACGAGCTTTGGAAATGTCTCGCGCTCAATGTCCCCTTTTTCGGGGAGAAATCTTTCCACCTTGCTCCCGTTGATCAGATAGATGCCGCCATTGATCCATGCGTCTAGAAATTCTGGCTTTTCTTCAAATTTTCTGACGACTTTGAGCTTGTCTATTCTAACGACGCCAAAAGGCGATTTGTACGGCACCAGCGCCATTGTCACAGTTGCGTCGTTTGTAACGTGCCAGTCGATTAACTTTGGGATCGGGAGATCTGTTAGGACATCCCCATTCATCACGATGTAAAGATTGTCTCTTTTGTCGTCTCCGACAGGGACGCTCATAAAGCTGCGAAGTACATTTCTCAAACCTCCGCCAGTTCCCAGTGGTTCGGTTTCAACAGCATACTTCACAGGTATTCCACTGTAATCAGTACCGAAGTGTTCCTTCAGGCCCTCCCATTTGTGGCCGCATGCGAAAATGATTTCGCGGACATCAGAGTTTTTCTTCAACCATTCGAGCTGCCAGTCTGCGATTGGCTTTCCATTAACCGGGACCAGAGCCTTCGGATTGCTATCCGTGAACGGTCTGAACCTGAGTCCTTTCCCGCCCGCCAAGATTACTGCTTTCATGTTTCCTTACCTGATCATTCCGTGAGCTTCCTTGAGATGTTCCTCGTATCTCTTCTCATTCTTGCTCGAGTAGCCTGCGAGCCTGTGCAAATCGTTGCATTCATCACATGGCAACGGGATTGCATCAATTCTGCTATTGTAGAATTGCATGTCCTGGTCAGTAGTACGGAGGTGGGATCCAGCTATAGATAAACCTAGAATTACCGTTTTCGCTATATCGGAAATGGAAACAAAGGGTCTCGGGGTGATATCATTGGCCTTGTTGATACTCATGCTGAAAGAGTGGTCCGTCTTGGATCATAGAGAGATTCCTTTCAATTGCGAGTGCAATTCATTCGACTCCAAATTGTGCGCTTCATTGGAAATCAATTTCTAGCTATTGCGATCACAGTGAGCGCGTGTCATTCGCATACAGACACCTGCTTCTCGGCGTTGGCGAGGGAGTGGAAGCGCACACCCATCAAGCTATGGTTCCTGTCCATATACTCACCTTCTGCGGTGCGCAAGACGAAGCAAAAGTAGTTCGACAGACAGAGGAGGATTTCTTCTCTACGCTAGTGGGAGCAAGATACATCAGACTCGAACCGATTCTCGATCGTGCGAGGACCACACTTGCAAACTTGCTTTTCGCAGAATTTCTTCACGTGATGGGTTTCGGGGATACCTACGTAAGCTGGGCATTCAGAAGAATTTCGAGCCTGCCCATATCCAACTTCGAAGGAGCGTACGAAGATTGCTTGAGGCACTCTCTGGAACTATTTCAAGAGCCAGTGTTTCCACTTTCCACTACGATTGCCGCGAAGGATGAGAAGTTGAGCGATTGGTTCTCGATACCACAGGAGTTTGATTTCAGCGGGATTGTTGTGGGAGAATCTTCGCAAAAGACCGAACCGGTCGTCTCGTTTCTCACGCTGCAGGCAAACACTCCAGGACTCTTGGCTCATTTCGTCATAGGAGTCGGAGAGTCGATTTCGAACAAGGTCTCCGAATTCCTCAAGAAGATGGGTTCACGATCAAAGTCGTGAACAAGTAATTTCAGCGCAGATGCTCGAGAAGGGTCTTTAGCGAGTTGAATCTCCTTATTTCTGGCACAAGTGTTATCGCTTGCAGCAAGAGCGATTGGAATCGCAGCTTTAGGTTGATCAGGTACTCCGATGATGCTCGAACTTTGACTTTGCAAGTGGATATTCGTAAGGAAGGATTCTCTCGAGCTCCGTTTTGTTGAACAGGCTGCGCTCAGTCCTGAATTCAGAATCTTGAGCTCCAGAACACGCGTTCCATCTTATCCTCCAGAAGAGTTTCCTCCTCTGGCTCCAGCTTGATTTCGGCCTGTTTCTCTCAAGGCAAATCTTCCATCCCCGCTTTGAATGATAACAATTGCATTCAACGCAAAATGAGAGATCAAGTTTTCTTTGTCTTTCGCATTCTGCGCTGAGAAACTCGTGTATCGGGTCCCTAACAGTCGAGCATTTTTCCCTAAGGCCTGCACCACAGGCGCGCGAATGATGTGTTGTGCTGCAGAAAGCACAGAATTCTGTTCCCGTCTCAAGGCGGGGTCTAAAGTGCCACGCTTTGCAGTGTCTGCAGTAGAGTATCCCGTGTCGCTTTGGGTCTTCGAGGTAGGAGGCCCTGCCGTCCTCTTGGAATACTAGAGAGTCCATACTCAATTCTATCAAGATCACCGTGAAATGATTCTTTAGCTATTCGGCGATCGTCTGCAGCCTGTTACTACAGCTCCGCCCGGACTTTCATAAATACGTGCTTTCTGATTTCAAGATAAAACCGAAAGATAATCTGGAAATTGGCAATCTTGTTTAGATAAGCAACTTTTACGAATTCTGGAATTGAAGGTACTTGGCTGAGCGCGTGTTCAGAGAATATCTGTTTGGCCGCCTTACCTCAAAGACCTTCGTCGTCCCGTTCGTCATCGTCACGCTCCTGTGCGCAATCGATCTTCTTGCTCTGAGCTGGGCAGGAGCAGGTGGGCTATCCTTGCTACCATACGGATCTGACATCGGATACGGCACCGTCCTGAGCTTGTACGGCCTCTGCATCATTGAAGCGTTCGGCATGTCGGTGTTTGTGAAGTTCGCAGCTGCACTTTGGGCACGAGCAAGACACCTTCTGACTGCAATCTGAATGTTCGTCGAAAGATCAACAGCGCTTAACTTGCGCTTCA
>JAKAPU010000046.1 GCA_021806865.1 archaeon | reverse complement strand
GAATATTCTAATTTGCTTCAACTTGTCTTCGGAGAGTAGAAATTCTTGTGTGTCAGCTTCCATATCTTCTCCAAACTCCGTGTCTGTTCGTGGAAGTCATCCTGTCGAAAACTGCAAGGGTGAAAGCGATAGACTCTTCGACAAGAGCAATCGGAAGCGTCAAGATCAGATCAGGATGCTGTGCGAGCGTCTTCACCACCATGGCAGCGCCTAATCTAGGAGAAAGAATCACCATAGATTCCACTGTCTTCGGGGATTTTCCAACAAGACTCCAGATCTGAAAGTGCCCGAAAATTATTCTTCTTCTCTGCGATATTGTGTCTACGATGCTAGTTGGAACATCGATTTCCACTCTGGCTGAGCTGCAGTACTTTATCAGATAACCTCGCAGCTTGGCCCTTCCTGCTATGTACGCGCCGTCGTTTACAAGCACCACCGGCATACGCTCGAGCAATCTGGTCCTCACGGCAATCAACTCGTCACTCCCATGATTCCCGATTGCCATATGGTTCAGCCTCTCCGAGCATTCGTTGTGCACCATCCACATCAGCTGCTGCAATCTAGATGTCCAACCTCCTCGCCGATCGAAGAACGGGCTTCCGGAGACTACGCCTGCAGAATCATCAGCATTCAATGATTTCAAAATCGCGTTCATCGCGCCCTTTACGGGAAGGGCGTCTGAGTTGATGAAGAGGAGATACTCACTCGGAGCACACTCGATTATTCTGTTAAGAGCTTCCGCTTTCCCCCTCCTTTCCAGTTCTTCGATTAAAACTACTCTTTGATCTCTTCTTGCTAAATCATACAAGGGAGCGATTGTTGCAAAAGGACAACCACTTGCAACTATTACAATTCTACGCAAGAGAAATTCGTCAGAGAATTCTTCCTCTTGAATTAGCTCGAGAAGCTTCTGCAAATTTGACGCGGTATCACTAGCACAGATTCCTATCGAGAACTCGGCCAGTTTGTTCGAAGACAACATTGTTGGTCAGATTTCAATTCAAGTCAAAAGTTTCTTTCATCTTCAATAACTAGACTTTGAAATAAACCTCTCGTTTACACGAAGAATTGCTTTCTGGTTATTTTGCAAGCGAGAGCGCTGCGAGTATTTGAGTGCTAGCTTTTATCGCTGTCAGTTTTCGATCCCGAATTGAGCGATGACAGAGATCCGCCGAACCTCGAGTATTGCAATGCTGCTGATTCTTGGATTGGCAATACGCGAAATATTTGCACCCTTTACTGGTCATCCTTTCGACTTTGAACTCTGGATCAGAATCGGTTATTACGTCTCACGAGGCGATAATCCTTACGTTGTTACGGCTCCGATTCCGAATTTGAGCTTTCCCGGGGCTCAGTACATGACCTGGATTGGATACCCGCCTACGTGGGCTTTCTTTCAATCTGCTCTATACAAACTCTACACCATAATCAGCGTCAATAACCGCTTCTTCTACTATTTCATGATCAAACAACCCATGATTATCGCAGATCTAGTCTCAGGGTACATTATCTATAGAATAATTTTGGGATATTCTGGAGATAAGGCTGCGTTTAGGGCTCTTCTGTTCTGGCTCTTCTGTCCAATAACCATCCTGATTTCATCTGTATGGGGAATGTTCGATCAGATTATTCTTGTTTTAGTACTCTCTTCAATTCTTCTTTCATTAGAGACAAAGAAAAGCGCCCTCATGGAATCGCTAGGATTCTTGCTGAAGGTCATCCCTCTTATCTACGTACCATTTCTCGCTTTCGTTCAAAGGTCGAAGATGCGTATCATAGAATACCTAGTGATTTTCCTAGGAACGTCTTTCGTCTTCACTGTTGTGCCATTTTTCTTTTTCAGAAATTGGAAGATTTCTCAACTAATCGGTGTTGGAATAGACGTAACGCACAAAATTGGATACAGCATGAATTACTGGATGATCCTCACAGCGTACGACAACTATCATCCGATTACAAATTCACAAGCGTCCTTTTTCCAAAACATTTCACTAATATGGGTGCCAGCTCTAATCATCTCAACCTACTTTTGTTTGATCTCGATCAGGAAGTCAGTCGACCTGCAGAAAGGAATGTACATTTCTGCACTCTTCATCACATTGACTTTCTTTCTTACCAAATCCATCATAAACGAACAATATTCGATCTACTTCCTTGGCCTCGGATTGATTGATTATTACGTATTCGGTGACCATGATAGAAAGCGCTATTTTCATCTAATCTGGATCTCAGTTCTAGCTTATCTCTTTGTGAACAACACGTACTTGGTCAGATTTCTGACCCCAATCTCAACTTACTACAGAACTCTGGACCTTACACTCGAATCAGGGTTCGCAGGAGATGTCAGAATAACAATACTTGTGACGATTGCAATGTTGTTCACGTTCTTCTGTGCAATGTACTTAGCTTCCCTGTATAGAGAGCTCTGTTCTATACGCGCTGCGTCGACCGATAATCGTTAAGAACGCTGCACGCAACCAGAGCATAGGCTGGTTCTCGCCGTTGCCTAGATTCTTCGGAAAGAGTGAAATCGCACTCATCATCATTACTGTGATATTCCAGATCGCGGCACTCTTTTCACTTTTCAGGGTGGCAGCCGGATCTGCCACTGAGAATCCACAAAAAGGAACTGCAATCGCTATTCCAGGCTCGCTGAACCAAAACATATCCATTCCGACGTCTACACCGCAGTTCGTGAACCCGGCTGGAAGTGGACTCACTGCTTCCATTTTGCTTTCGTTGTTATTCATCGTTGCAAATATTGTTGTGATTTCTCTGCTTGCTTTCCTTTACAGAAAAAGGAAAATGAAACTGTTTTCCGTTCTCATAAGTCTCTTTCTGATTTTTAATGTTACCGAGCTTTATTTCTCGTTCCTCGTTGGACTTTATTCGATTGTGCCGATGGTCGCAGCGATTATCGCAACCATTGTGACTCTGTTTGCCGCTTTCAGTGGAAATTTGAAAGTCATCAATGCACTTGCCATACTTCTTGCTCTAGAACTCGGAAGCTCATTCCCAGTGCTTCTACAGGCACCACTCAATTGGATCATTCCCGCAGCTTATGCACTGTTTGACATTTACTCGATTTACTATGGTAAACTCGGAAAGCTTGTGACACAAGTGGGCAAAGAACAGCCAGCCATTTCCGACAGTAGCAAAGCAGAGAGCAGAGGACTGAGCAAATTTCCTGATTTCGGATTGTTGACAATAAATATTCGCAGCATTGAAATTGGAATGGCGGATATTGCCTTCTACACAATGGTGCCTGCTGTAGCTCTAATTTTGGTTAATTTTCTTTCATTCATAATAGTGATGATAACGGTCGATGTAGGAATTGTTCTCTCATTCTATGCATTCAGGAACAAGGAAGTTGCCCCGGGACTTCCGATTCCAATCCTGATGGGGCTAGTAAGTCTTTTCCTCATGTTCATTCTCGTCTAGGGTTACCACTCGAAATCCAACTGCCCGCCAAACCGGAGCGAATCGAGTAAGCCTTCTGCATATCCTATGCTCAAAATGGCCAATTCTTCTCTCCCTTCGTTCAGAAATCTCTTGGCGTCATCTGTGTAGCATTCGACGTTTTCGAAGATCTCTTCGAATTTCACTTTGGACTGAGAGGTCGCTGCGGCACTTCTCGCCCTCGCAAGCGCTGCCAGAGTCTTCTCTGAATATTTCGTTACCATTATTTGCGAAATTCGTTCGACTTTGCTTGAATTATCCTGGAATGATTCAGCTTTCGCACCAGAGATTGCTGCGAGCGCCTCCCGCTCAGTAAAATGAAGCCTTCCCGGAACAACGAGCACATGCGGTGGCTCTCCGATCTCCATTGTACCTGTATCCTCAAATTTGCAGATTCTCGCGGTCGCCGTTTCTGTGCCAATCCTAGAAACGATCAGCAGAGTTGTATTTGCATTGACGGCGCCGTATTTGATGTCCCGCTCCGCGTCGAGGAGACCCTGAACTGCTTGTTTGGGAGATAGAAAGAAATTGTGCGATTCATCCCATTCGAGCAAAATAATGGAATGCAGGCCCAGCAGAAGGTTTCGAAACACGGTGTGATAAGCAGAGTATTGAAGAGGTTCGCGTGTCATTGTAACTGTCCTGCCAAAATTGTAGGAATGAAGACCCAGTTCGCCGGCAACCGCACATAGCACTGAGGAGCCGTGGATTATTCTAGTCTCGGTTCCCTGATTCAAAGCTCTTGTCCTCAGCTCTTGATGAGTTGTTGCAACCATTGGGTCGCCTGAACAAACGAGCGCAATGTCATTGGACTTTGCAAGATCGAGAATTTTCTTGCCATCTTCAACAAATTCTCTCTTAACGCTCTCCACCACCACACCCGGCAGTTCCTTTGCCAAATCACCCAGCACACTCTCATTAAGTACAGGAGAGGTGTAGCTTTCATAGAATACATATTTGCACTTTTTCAGAATCTTAAGGCCGCTCAAAGTCGGAGATTGTTCTAAACCTAGTCCCACAAAGTAAAGCAATTCTTGGAATCAATCAACACTTGGCAACGTGATTATTATGTTTAGATTACTCATCTCCGACTCTTTCAGTCAAGGGTTGAACGCTCTAGAATGGCGAAGAATCATAAGCTGAAATATCGAACTAGCAGCAAGCAGCGCATGTGAGTTTTCCATAGCAAAAGGTAACAATCTTAAGGTCGAGAATGCCTTGAGGTTCATGTAGATGAATATCCATGGAGACCAGACAGGAGGCCATATCGAAAGTTGGTATTGTCGGAGCGGGCACTATGGGTCACGGAATCGCCCAGGTGTTTGCGCAGGCAGGATACGACGTGAAACTCAATGATGTGAAAATGGAGTTCATACAGAATGGTATCAAGCGGATAGAGGGAAATCTTTCCAAGTCTGTCGAAAAAGGCAAGATTTCTCAAGAAATGAAACAGGAGACATTGTCAAGGATTCGTCCAGCAGTCGAGCTCTCCGATTTCTCCGATCGACAGCTAGTCGTGGAAGCGGCCCTGGAGCGTTTTGAGATTAAGCAGGACGTCTTCAAGAAACTGGACTCTATCTGCTCAAAGGATGCGATACTTGCCAGCAATACTTCGTCGATCCCAATTACGCAACTGGCGGCTTTGGTTTCAAATCCTCAGAGAGTGGTCGGAATGCATTTCTTCAATCCCGTACCTGTGATGAAGCTTGTTGAAATCATCAAGGCGCTTCAGACTGCAGACCCGACCGTAGAAACGATCAGAGTAACCAGTACCAGGTTAGGAAAGACTGCAGTTGAAGTGCATGACGCAGCAGGATTTGTGTCGAACCGAATATTGTGCCCGATGGTAAACGAAGCGATCTTCGCACTAGAAGAAAGTGTTGCAAGCAAGGAAGACATCGACACTGTGATGAAACTTGGCATGAATCATCCCATGGGACCTCTGGAACTCGCGGATTTTGTCGGTCTTGATGTCTTGCTCGACATACTCGATGTGCTCTACAAGGAATTCCAGGATCCAAAGTACAGAGCGAGTCCGCTTCTCCGTAAGATGGTTAGAGCGGGTTATCTGGGAAGAAAGACAAAGAAAGGATTCTACGATTACTAAACAAAGCCAAAATAAACTTCATATAGTCGCGCTTCTGACCCTCGACCTGAAGGCGCGCGAATGTCTAATCTGAAAAATGATCAAAGACCTTTCCCGAGGAGTCCTCATAATTGATCGTCAACGAGGACGAATTCAAAGAAAGATGTCTTAGGCGAAGCAATTCTGAAGGGTCATGGCTAGCTTACCGTGAGCCTATCAGAGAATTCGATGCTGAGTTTCAACCGCTGCATGAGGTAGTCGAAAAGTGCAAGACGGATCCGAAGCTCATTTACAAAGTCCTCGATTCATATGTTGGCTTTCTCACGACTAAGAAAGCTTATGCCCCAAAGACGGTAGATCGAAAGTTTGCAGCTGTCAAGGCATATCTGCGATTCTTGGACATCGAAATATCAAATGAGACAGTCAAGCAGAAAATCGTTTTTCCGCGTAGATACATTAAGAACACGGATAGAGCGCCTGAGCTAGAGGAGCTTTGGACAGCACTCTCGAAAGCTGATTTACGAGGGCAAACCCTCATATTGGGACTTTCTAGTAGCGGCATGAGGTTAGCTGAATTTCTTAATGTGAGAATCGAAGATATTGACTTTCGTTCGCATCCTACAAGGATTCAGATCTACGCAGAGACAGCTAAGGAGAGGCAAGGAAGAGAAGTTTTCATTTCAGACGAGGCGACCGAGTGCCTCAAGAAGTATCTCGCTGGTAGAAAAGAAGGGTATGTTTTCCACGGCTATGACTTGAGTGATGGGACCACTAAATTCACTGGCGCTAAACATGCAAACTATGTTGCAAATCTGAACAAGCCACTGAATGATGATACAGCGAAATCTCTTTTGAGAAGAGTCTTCAACAAGGCGGGCCTCGAAAAGATGAGCAAAGGGGGGAAGCGCCATGAGATTCATACGCACACTTTGAGGAAGTTCTTCTATTCTCGAATGGTGGGAGTGATCGGCGAAGCTTACACTCATGCGTTGATGGGTCATAAGAGATACCTGGACGAATATCTCTCTCTGTCACCAGAACAGAGAGCGCAAATCTACCTCAAGGGCATGGATTCACTCAAAGTTATGACACATGTTCACGAGGTAAGCTCCATGAGAACTGAAGTTGAAGCTCAAAAAAAGACTGTAGAAGATGAGAAACAAAAGCTCGAATTGGAAAAGAAGGTCTTGCAAAGACAGCTAAGCGAGATGCGAGAGAGCATAGTCCAAGAAGTCAAAAACGAAATACTCAGACTTGGCAGAATTGAAGAAGCTACAAAGCAGAAAAAGGCTTAGGCGTACCATATTTCAACGTTGACACCATGGTGTAGAGAGCGAGAAAATTGAAACCTCAGCCATACAGATGTTTTTACGGAGAAATCCTCGAAGCTCCAAGCAAGCGGAAGATGAGAATCACTGTCGAATTGCACATGCAACAACACTTCAGGTGACTTATCATGGCTCGATCATGGAAGCTCAAGAGACTCAATTCAAGGATTGACCGGTTGAAACAAAATCGCCGGATCCTTCTCGCTCTCTCATTGGATTTTCCACAAAACAGCGAGATTGAACAAGGAATCTCAAGTTACACTAAACGGATTTCGGTGCTGAAGAGTCGTTGCAATGAGATTCCCAATCACTTTCTGAACGTGCCATACATCGACAAGGGAATAGCGGAGAGAATAGACTAGCGGAGAAAACGGCCTCGATATGAGTTCCTATGGTTGTGGAAGGGACGATCTAAGAATTACGGCCGCTCCGCGTGCTCATCGTATTTAGCCAAAAGATGAGGGTAAAAAATCTTTGACAATTATTCTTGTTCATTACTCTAGAACGCCGACTCTATGATTGTAATGTCCCGTCTTATGTCCCATTTTCAAAACTCGTTGTAAAAACGAATTCACATCTACAAGTTTCGTTTATGCTCTAAGAATTATGAGGCTTAGTTTTGCTCTAAAGTTAAATACTACTTGATAAACTAGATTCACTAGGCGCGGCGAAATTACAACATGTGCCGTGCTAATTCCTCAGATGAGGAATTCCTTAGAGAGGAAAAATGAAAATTTCCCAAACTAAAGAAGAAAGCGACGTTGAGAAAGCTGTAGAGAGTCCGGTCGAGCCCGTTGAAGTGGTTCAAGAAGAATCACCAAGTTCGGACACTTCGACCGAAACCAAGCCTTCGCCAAGAGGATACGGGCGACAATTCAAGTCTATCGATGAGGGAAGAAGGATAACCCTAGGGGTAGGCCTTCCATCGAAACTGATAGATCAGATAGTTGAGGAGGCAGACCGAGAGGACATTCCTCGATCTGAAGTCGTCACGAGAGCAGTCAGAGCATATTTCAAGGGTGCTTCACTTGAAAAAATACAGGAGCTTGAAAATGCACTCGAACAAACACAAGACGCAACGAGGGAATCTAAACACGCTGCAGAAGATCTTCTTGTCGATGCTAAGATGAGAGAAAAGGCACTAATTGCCAATCTCCCGATTCTGAAGGCACTTGATGAGAACGACTTCGAAGGTGAATATGCTTGCGACGGACTAGGAATAAACTGGCTCAACTTTAGACCATTACACCCCTTTGTTCTAGGTCAAATCAAGGACCGGCTAGATGAGAGAAGCGGCAAATATGACAACGACTATGATCGTTTCTTGGAGCTAGCCGCTGCAGCCGAAAACGTCGAGCCTGAAGAACTTCGAAGACTCCTTGATGAGTCAATCAAGAAAGATTCAGTCTTTGAAGGTGCTACAGCAAAGAATCAAGAAGATGCAAAGCCAGAGGTAGAGAAAAAACAATCCAGGGCTACTTTGGCAGAACGACACTCGGAGAAAGAAGACAGATCATCTAGTGAGAAGCGAGGACGAAAACAAGACCGCGAAGATGATGATTTCAGCGACGCTTTCGGCATTCTCTAGGGGGTGAGTCGTACGATCTGCCCAAAGTGCAATAGCTCGGATGTTAGTGTTACAAAGTCTTGGACAGCACTAGGCTGTCCATACGGTATCGAAGGCGACAAGAAACGAGCAAAGACGCTTCTCAAACAAGTTCGATGTAGAAGCTGCGGCAAGTCCTTCCGCGTAGGTGAACTAATCGAGGTCATAACAGCTTGATCAGTTCTGAAGATGTCATTCTGAAAGAATGCGAAGAGGGAAAGGCTCGTCTAACCCTCTTACTCGCGAAACTTGAAGGTCAGAAAGAAGAAAGCCAGACTGAGATTGCAGCTCAGTCTAGCGGCGACTACTCAAAAGCTCCCTCAGCTATGGAGGTTTCGAGTGATGCAAAGTAACGAGACTCTTCAATATCAACGTTTAGCTGGCATTTCCTCATTAGCTGAGAAACTAGCAGGTCTTTGTTGCTCATGTCATAACAGGCGCTTTGAAAACATCTCTGAGCTAGCAATTCACTTAGCTCAAGTCAGAAATGGGCACAAGAAGGGAAAGGGTCGATCAGTCAAAGAATGCACACTTGATCAATGTGCAAGTTTGCGCGATTGCGATTGTCTCGGACTATATGAGAGGAATGATTGACATGAGCCAACCTATTCCAATTTCTGTTTCTCCTTTTGTTCGAGAAATCATCAGGCAATATCAGCTGGACGGGGGAATAGTAGGTGAAGAAACTAACATCGGCACGACCTTTTTCATTCTCACAACTAAGGACATGAGACGCGAACAGCGATTACATGAGGCAGTAATCAATCTCTCAGGCGCTGGAAAAACTACACTCGTTGAAAACGTTCTGAAGCCATTTCGCGAACATCGAAAAGAGGACGTGATCGATGTTGTAAGATTCACGGGTGCAGCTCTCGAACGATACAAGGGAGGCATGGACGGGAAAATCTTACTACTTTCTCAATCGGTAGGAAATGAGCCAACGAGCGTGAGACCTCTTCTCTCTGAGGGAAAGCTAGGTCTCATGGTAGTCGAAAAGCCTGAAGGCTCTAGCAAGATGGAAACTACAATTCTTGAAGCTGAAGGCATGCCTGTATTTGTTACGACTTCAACGGATCCGAATGTTGACCCCGAATTATTGCGCAGAGTGGTTCAAAGAACTGTTGACGAATCTCCACAACAGACAGCACGAATCAAGAAGCTCCAAGCTATGCAAGCTTCAACCTTCAAACTACCTTCTTTGACAAAATTCAGGCTCATTTCAGACACCTTAAGGAGATTAGACGAGGCTAGACCAAAGAACATCGATCAAGTCCTAGTCCCTTATGCCGATGAGATTCAGGTGAAGCTGCCTGATGACTTGGACATTAGATCGAAACTACCGCAATTTCTCAAGCTCATAGAAGCTATAGCCCTCGTGAAATCAGTCTGTTATCGAGGACTATACGAAGTCGAAATTTCAACACCTATCAAACAGACCTCCAGGGTAGTAATCGCGACGTTGGAGGATTTCTATGATGCGTTGTATCTTGCAGGTGTTTCTTTCTTCAGACTGATTCCGGCTACGGCTTCCGCAATTCTTGATTTTCTCTCTCATCAAGTTGGAGTCAATTCAATATCGAATGAAGAGGAATACAAGAAATGCACAATCCGAGAAATCCAACGCGAGCTCAAGTTGCCAAAGTCTACAATTTACAAATATGCTGATTACCTAGCCGATCGCGGTTTCATCAATAAAGACAAAGAAAAGAACGAGAATAACGTTGAGGTGAGTCTCTATTCGTGCAATCCATTGAAGATTACGGACGCTCAATTCGAGCTGGCAAGTTTCAACTTTCGACAGTGGTTTGATGATGCCTTCAAAGGATTGAAAGTGCGATACGCGAAGGTTGATAGCCCAATAGAATTGCCTATTTTGGCTTCGGTGGAAGGTATCTCTTACGCATGCGTGAATGTGTCAAAAATGACACTTTCACGCACGGTAGAAGGTATCTCTTATCAGAACCAAAAAGAGAAGGATTCCTCATTCAAGGAGAAAGTCGATCAACAAACTAACGGCTATTGCAAGGCCTGTGATACTGATTATGGTCATGCTTTCAACGAACACATCAGGCTTGCTCACGGCGGCAAGGATCCCAACGCCGCGTCATAGAAAGGTGAATAAAATGGAAGGCTACTACGAAGGACTAAACGAGCTTCGAGAGGCTAGCTCGGTCGATGACGTAAACAAGCTTCTCAAAGAAGGATTTCAAGTATTGCGCATTGCAGACCGGACGACTACAGATCTTCTAACAAAGTCCGTAATCACAGCACCACTATACATTATGGGAAAGAAGGCAAATGCAGAACAAGCTGTTATCACTCAAAAAGTGATAACTGAGAGCGTCAAAGTGCCGGCACTCGAGTGGAGAGAGAAGGACGATTCTTTCTCATGGGCTTTCGTTGGTGATCGTGAGGGTCATGTTAGTGAGGAAAGCAAGGCGTTTCGAGATCTGCTAAAAGCTAAAGGTGAAGTTCGAGTAGGGGAATTTACCTACAAGCTATCGAAAGATGAGAGATTGTTCAATCGCGTCAAACATAAAGAAAGTAGTTAGCTTTCCTCATGTTGAGTCTATGAGAGTTTTTCACTCTCATAGACTGATTGAACACTCTAAGCTTACAGCAACTGGGCGAAATAAGCTAGGAGAGAGACGGCTCTTCGCATGAGTCAAATTTGAGCTGTTTTATGAGAAAATCACGTGTTAACGGGATAGACTCATTGTAAATGAACAGCTAATTTGCAGGTTGAAAGCTGAGCTTCAAGGCAGCTTACACAACGCGTTTTCAAAAGAGTTAAATGAGGGAATCGTGCTAAAATCAGCTATCAGAATAGGGTAATTGAAATGAGAAATCCTTTGCCCTATTAGGCAATCTACAAATTTACACAAGTTTTATGCTTCTTTTGTTAAGGTAGAGAAAGGATTCTACGACTATCAGTGATTATAGGAGTCCCTCTAAGACTCCTTCAATGTCTTCTGAGATACCAGCAAGATCCGACACCGAAGTTACTGGTGCTCTCGCTGAATTGATTGAGATCAAGGGCCCCTTGAAATTCGGCAGCTGTCCGAGTTTGGACTTTACTTCCACTGCAAGGCAAGGTCCATACACTACCTGCACTCTTCCAGACACCTCCTTCACTATTGCAAAGTACTTTTGAGCCACCTTGTCGCAAAGATCAAGGAGTTTGGGATCATTCGATCCTAGCAAAATAGTGAGAATACTTGAAACTCCTCGGCAGTCACTGATCGTACTCAATCTCACATCGTCTTTAGGAGCCGTCGTGAATGGAATTTTGGTAACCTTCCCGTACCTAGAGCCTTCCTCAAATGGTTCTGGCACTGAGGAGAGTTTGACGGAGACAAGCGCAACCTTCTCTTCACTTAACTGATCGTTCGCTCGCACTCCAAATTCTGGAAATGACTTCGAAAGAGAATCTCCTTCTATACGGTCGATTCCATCAAAGTAAGTTCCAATATTGTCTGCGCATTCTGCATAAACCCCGGACATTATTGAGTCACAGATTCTGTTAGAAGCAAACATAGTGATGCGCAGACCACGACTCTTGCGAACCAAGTCCGAAATCACATCAACCCATTCTTGTGTTCGGTCAGCAGAACAAGTCAGCACCTCATCTGCTCCAAGCGAAATCAAGCTCTGTGTGTCCAAGCCGTTTTCTCTTGTTAGTGCGAGAACTCGACTGCCAGACATATCAGCCAGCTCTCTAGCTTTTCCAAGCAGTTTTTGACCGCCGAATTCGCAAAAGACTAGAATCATCCTATCACGCAACCAATCGTCGCAGTTTTCGCTTAACTGCAGAAGAGATTTCTCGTGGGCTTCCCACAACTAGTTCGGTCTTTGCTTCTTCTAACTTTGAGAACACAATGCGCCCGTATACTTGGTTTGGACCGGCGCTTGCAGTTACGGCATCTTTTATCCTTCTGATGTCAATGCTCGGCGTACTCTCACCTTCGTCGCGGACCACTATAACCGAACCTTCACTGAATTGCTGTTGATGGCCTGAATCATAGAGAACAATCTTCAATCGACGCGACCTCGCTAAAATACCTGCGAGTGAAGCACCCGAGAAGAGCCAATCGTCGTTTTCTCCAATCACAATCTGTGAGAATGTGTCATCTGGGAAGCTCTGTGCCTGTTTGAGAGGATCGTCGAAGAGAGGAAGAGGGACAGAACTAGAGGCTCCTCTTGCGACTGCTTCGGATAAGACTGGACCGTATCCAGTCGCGACAATTTCCTTTGCACCGAGGGAAGTGGCAAGAGCCAGAGCTGCTTTACTCGAATGTGATATCCTAAACTTTCCATCAGAAATATCCTGGAGGCGCTTTGCAGAAGTTGGTATCCCAATCGGCACGGCTTGAACGTATACGAGTACTTTAGTTTGACTCATTCTTTAATCCACGATACCTTTAGCTGTATCCCAGCAAGTCTCTGGCAATTACTAGCCTTTGGATGTCGTTAGTTCCTTCATAGATTTCTGCAATAACAGAGTCCCTGTAACCTCGTTCAAGTCCGACTCCCTCTTCATACCCCTCCGAGCCCAGAACCTGGACAGCGCGTTCCAAGGATCTAGACGCAGCTTCCGAACAGAAGGCCTTTGCAATTGCAGTGTGTCTTGAAATTGTCTCTCTTTCATGGCGGGGAATCTTTTCGCCTCTTGCTAGAAGTTCGAAGTATCTTCCGACTTCTTCTAACGTTTCATAACTTGTTAGACGTGCTGTATGTGCGTCTATTGCAGTGTCGGCTATCATCCACTGGACTGATTCCTTTGCGCCTTGGCCTGGATGCTCTCTTGTGTATTCAACCATCATTTCCAGCGCCATCTCGCATCCTCCCACAGCGCCAGCCGACAAGGAAGCTCTCCCTCCATCAAGAGTCGTCAACGCGACCAAAAATCCAGCCCCAAAAGTGCCGAGCACATTTTCCTTTGGTACCGGACAATCTTCGAACAAAATCTGCGCAGTGGATGAGGCCCTTATTCCCATCTTCTTTTCGACTTTGGCTGTCCTTATCCCACCAAAAGAACGCTCGACAATGAATGCTGTGATTCCCCCGAAAGCACCAAGAGAAATATCATTGGCTGCGAAAGCGACCATTGTGTCTGCTCGATTGCCATTTGAGATGAATTGTTTTGTGCCGTTAAGCAGAAAATGATCTCCGCTCTTTGTTGCCGTAGTGGTTATTTTTGCAGCATCGCTTCCCGCACCAGGCTCGGTTAGGGCAAAGGCACCAAGTTTCTTACCTGACGCCAGGTCTGGCAAGTATGTTCTTCTCTGTTCCTCATTCCCAAAAAGCCAAATTGGAACTGCGCAGAGTCCGGTGTGTGCCCCCATAATCGTCCCGTGTGCAGAGCAGATCTTTCCGACTTCTTGCACAGCAAGGCCGTATCCAAACTCTCCAAGCTCTGCGCCGCCATATTTTGCTGGTATCGGTATCCCCATGTATCCGTGTTCGGCTAGTTTCTTCACATTAGCCTCTGGGAACTCTTCTGACTTGTCGTAGTATTCCACGGTGTCCGCAATCTCTGTCTGCAGAAATTCGCGCATTGCACTGCGGAAGAGCTCATATTTTGGAGGTAGTACGTAGTCGTAGATTGTGTCTGTGCCAGTCAAACGTTCGCCGACTGCCAAGAGACAATCACCGACTAGTTGCCAGTGAATTTAGGTGGGCGCTTTTCTAGAAAAGCTTGTATTCCTTCTCTAAGGTCTTGGCTCTGGGCGAGGATTTTTACTCCTTCCACTTCGTATGATAGAGCCTCATCCAAGGATGCTTTCTGCAGGCCCTTGTTAATTGCGATCTTTGCTTGGGCAAGAGCAAGCGGAGAGACCTTCGTGGAAAGCATCCTTATGTAGTCCATTGCCGCTCGAAGTTCTTCGCCATCAGGCAAAATCTTGTTTATCAATCCTATGCGCAGAGCTTCCTGAGCGTTAATCAGTTGACCAGAGAAAATCAGTTCTTTAGACTTGGCCTTGCCGATTAGGCGACTCATTCTTTGGGTTCCTCCCCAAGCTGGAATGAGACCAAGTGTGACTTCAGTTTGACCGAATCTCGCTCTGTCAGAAGCGAAGCGAAGATCGCATGCCATTGCAAGTTCATTTCCACCCCCAAGAGCAAGACCGTTTATTGCAGCTATCACCGGCTTGGAAGAGTTTTCAACCGTTGAGAAAGCTTTGTGGCCGGCTGTCACGAACTTCTCTGCATCCTCTGGTTTGACTGTCTGCATGATCTTTATGTCTCCGCCTGTTGAGAATGCATTACTCCCTGCACCGGTAATTACGATTCCTCTTGTATCCTGATCATCATCTGCCTGATGGATTGCGGATTCGATTTCCTCAAGCATTTTCAAATTCAGTGCGTTAACTGGAGGATTATCTATTGTGATGATAAATGCAGTTTCTTCCTTTTTGACTTTTATGAATTCATTGCTCAAACTAAAACTGACGATCCCGTTAGTTTTCCTAACTAGATACAAAAACCACTTACATGAGTTTTAAGCGTTGTCTTTCATGTCAAGTGCACATCAAATGAGTACGTGAAATCATCTTATGTAATCTGATCACTTCATACAACGGTCTACGTGAGTCCTTGTTCAGCTGTTAATCATGATGCTTGGCCGAACAGCTCAACATGATTACAGATCAGTGGGTCTGATGGGCAACTTCGTATCGCCCCTGAGATGACTTGTGTTCTTCTAAGAATTTCTCTGCATCCAGAGAAGCTTCGCAACCGGAACCAGCGGCAGTGACTGCCTGCCTGTACCGAGGATCTTTTACATCACCCGCCGCGAAAACCCCTTCCAAACTTGTCTTAGTGTGATCGTGTACTACAACGTACCCCTTCTGATCAGTCTCGAGCTGCCCGCGGAACAATACAGTTGTCGGCTCATGCCCGATTGCGATGAATAACCCGTCCGCGGGTACAGCCTTTCTAGTCCCATCTACGACGTTCTCAAGTTCGAGTCCTGTCACGTGATTATCCCCAATAACGC
>JAKAPU010000262.1 GCA_021806865.1 archaeon | reverse complement strand
CAAATCCCACCCCCGGCGTTCTCTCTTAGCCCTTGAGAACGAAGAGATTCTAGAATGCTTAAAGCGACAGTGCTCTTCTCTAATCTGAAATCGAATTGGATGTTTTTCGAATCTCCAAAACAATCAATGCGCCAATACGCTACGTGTACTCTTGGTGCGCTGATTTTCGAGAGGCCGATCCAAAGATCACCGGCTCAAAAAGCAAGAGAGTAATTCTCGAAAAGACAAAGAAGAGAGTAATCTACGTCCAGCTGTTCCAAAGGGAAGATGGTCAAGAGGTCGCTGTAGACATAGTGAAGCTGAATCCATTCAAGTCTTGGCATTTGGATTATTTTGGTGAAGAGGACGACGAAACCGGGGACTATGTGCTCACTAGTCTTGGAAAAAACAAGACAAGACTCGACATGACATTCAAAGAAAAATGGAAGGAGATAGCAAAGATACCATCAAAAAAGGAACTAGTGGATCACACAAGCAGGGTGTGGGACAAATATGTGGCTGCCTTGGAAAAAGACTTCACTAGTGGCAAGAAATGAGGGCTGCCGCTGTTGGTGCAACAGACATAGTGCCAAATTTCGATGATTGGAGGGTCGAACTGTCCATTGGAGATTGTTCCGATTCGAGAATACTGGTCCGAGATTTTGAAGTCGGGCGAAACCGTTTATGCTGGTTTGATTTTCCGCGTGCCTCCAAGACTATGGCGCCCTCTTGCTCGGGCGCAGGCCAGTCTTCGGAACGTCGACAATAGACAACTTTTCGCGCATCCATCGACATTCCATGTCTCCGTGAAGGGACTCGGCTATTTGCAGAATGAGACGGATATTGCAAGATACGAGACTGCACTTGCAAAGATCGGCAAGATAATTTCGAGATTCTCTTCATTTCAGATTGAACTCCGAGGTATAGGCATCTTCCCTACCGCAATCTATGCTAAGGTGAACGACTCCGGCGTTTTCAAAAAGATCAACACTTTGATTTCAGAAGAGTTGAAGAGAGAGGTTGAGCAGAGTAGGTACGATCGATCTGAATACGTTCCGCATGTGACGCTCCTGACTTTCAACACGAGTGAGGCATCCGAACTTGTGGCGAAGGCTGAGTCTCAAGAGATGAGAGATCTTCGCTTCGGCGAAGCGGGAGTCTTCGAAATCGAACTTGTGAAGGTGAATTTGCTGCTAGCACTCGGCCCGGAAGAGACTCAAGACAGAGCATATACGTACCTGAGATCCTTCCAGCTCGGTCCTTTTGCAAACAGACGAATCTCCTAATCCACTGTTCCTTATTCGATCTTCTTGAGATGTCTGGCTCTGTGATCAGAGCTTCAAGGTCGATGTGATGATCTTTGCGAACTTGCGATTGTCTCGCGTGTGTCAGAGGGCACTTGGTTGTGGAAGAAATCTCTTGGGCGTAGAGATTTGAAACATGACGGCCAGACATTCTTGTTTGGCAGAGAATCTGATGTAATTCCAGTGTCAACGGAGTCAAGTGAGTTAGGACAGGTTGTGCATTGCGCGAAGATCTGCTGCAAACAGCTTCAAGTCATCTGGCACAGCGAAAGTGATCGGTTCCTTCAACGATAGACCTTTTGACTTTTTCTCGTTCCACACCGCGCTGTTGAAATCAAACAAAGGTTTCTCGAATTTGAGATACTCTTTGTTCCAAGAGTCTCTGGGTGGGAACGCTTGTTCGTGTATGCTAGATTTTGAGTAAATGCGAAGCCACAGTTCCTCTGTAATGAAGGGAGTTATCGGGGCAAGTATTAACAGAATAGTTCTCAGACACTCGTGCAGAGTGAACCTAGCCGAGAGTATCTCTTTTTCAGCAAATCCTGTACCGTACGCCCTGCCCTTTGCAAGTTCGATGTAGTGGGCGGCGAAGACGTTCCACGTGAAATCCCGCACCCTATTTGCCGGGATAAAGAAATTGAAATCTTCGTAACCCGACAAGCAGTCAGAGACAAGCTGTGAAAGTTCTGATAAGATCCATTTGTCGCTTGCTGAAATATCATCATACGGAGGGATCGTATCTGGAATGGGAAAACTCGCGATGAATCTCGATATGTTCCAGAGCTTTGTCAAGAACTTGCCAGGGCTTGCTATTTTCTGCTCGGAGCAAGTATAGTCGGATCCCACAGAAACCTCAGAAGCTATCCATAGCCTAAAGTTCTCAGCTCCATACTTGTTCAGCATCAGTATGGGATCGATCACGTTACCTTTGCTCTTGCTCATCCGCTCACCCTTTTCATCAAGGCCCCACCCAGTGATCCAGACATCTGACCACGGCACTTTTCCCGAGATCTGCCAGCAGCGCAAAATACTGTAATGCAGCCACGTCCTAATTATGTCCTTGCCCTGTGGCCGTATGGTTGCGGGATACGTTCTGGAGTGGAAGCTGGGATCTTTCATGTATTTGGTGACGTAGAGCGCACTGACGCTGGAATCCATCCACGTGTCAAATGTGCGTGTGTCGCCGACGAAATCCTTTCCGCCACAAGATTTGCAAGTAGGGCTTCCTGGCGGAGAATCCTTCCAGGGCTGATAGTATGGTCCTGGGTTTGGCAAGTGTGGTTTCTGGCAGTCCTTGCAGTACCAAACTGGAACTTCCGTCCCGTAGAACCTTCTTCGCGATATGGGCCAATCCAGTGCAACATCGATCCAGTTTTGGAGGATAGTTCGGTGCATCTCGGGATGAAATTTGAGACTTGATGCGATCTTCTTGAGATCCTCTTTCATATCAACGACTTTCAGATAGTACTCATCCATTGGTATGATCTCGATAGGCGTTTTGCTTCTTTCGCACAGAGGAGTTCTATGCCTAATTTCTTCCACCTTTTCCAAAATTCCTTGCTTTTGCATTATTTCAATGACCCTGTTTCTCGCCTGCTTAACCCGCAGGCCCTGCGATTCCTCGCCCGCTGTTTCGAGCATCCTTCCATCCTGCCCTACGGCGATTATTTCGCGCAGTCCCAACTCACGGAACAACTGTACATCATGATAATCGCCATAAGAGCAGACCATCACGGCTCCTGTCCCAAACTCGGGTTTTGCGGAATTATGTGCAATTATGGGTACCTTTCTGCCATATAGAGTAACAATCGCGTTTTTCCCAACCAAACTCTTGTATCTCTCGTCCACAGGATTGACGATGACAGCCTGACATGAGCAAATCAACTCCGGCCTAGTACTAGCAATAGGAATATTGAGGTTCTCTCCATCTATCTGGAACTTGAAGTAGACCAGTTTCGTCGGAAGCTCATCATAGACTATTTCGGCGTCGGCTATGGTTGTGCCGCAATCAATACAGTAGTTGGTT
>JAKAPU010000045.1 GCA_021806865.1 archaeon | reverse complement strand
CACGGGAAGCGGCCCTGCACTGGCTCTGATGGCAGGTGCTAAGATTATTGATCTCGAATTGTGTAAGTCTACCCTTCATCCAAAAGGGTTTGGGGCGCCAGGCATGGCCGCATTCACAGGATTCGGTGCATATCTGGTAAATAAGAATCAAGAAAGATACATGTTGAGGTATTCTCCTAAAGGTGAGAAAGCTCCAAGACCGCTTCTCGTTCGTCATACTCTAATGGAGATTGAAGAAGGACGAGGACCAATTTACGTGGACTGTAGACACCTCTCTGAAACAGAAATCGAGCTTATGAAACATTTGCTAATCAGTGATATGCTAAGTTATCGCTACTTCTTTGAAGATAGGAAGATCAACCTTAAGGAAGAAATGCTCGAGGTCGAGGTTGGATGTCTTCTCACGGGCGGTGGCTTATTCATTGATGAGGAATGTTCAACCACTGTTTCGGGACTTTTCGGTGCTGGTGATTGTGCTATGAGCAGTGATGGTGGGCTAGGTCAAGCATTTACCGTTGGGTTTGTCGCTGGAGAGAATGCAGCAAAGTACGCAAAACGTGAAGAGAATGGCATCGTTATTACTCTTGAAGAGATTCAGAGCGCATATGATGATTGCTTCTCTTTTCTCAATAGAAAAGGTGGTCCCAATCCGGGAGATGTGGAAGCAAAGATACAGCTGATCATGAACGATTACGTCGGTTTTCATCGAACAGAGAGCACCATTTCTGAAGGCATGAAGAAGCTCGACTCTTTGGAACCCGAGGTTGACAGAATGAAAGCTGGAGATTTGCATGAGTTGTTGCGCGCTCACGAAGTCCGACATATGTATCTGGTAGCCAGAATGGTTGCAAATGGGGCATTTCATAGGAAAGAAAGCAGATCCTTCCATTTTCGTGATGATTTTCCAGAGACATTACCAACTTGGGATTTCCATTTGGCACAGGAACTGTTAGATGATGGCAAATTGAACATTTCAAGAATCGTTCGAAGTTAGACTTGCTTTAATATTGACGATGGGTGAGGATTCTTTTTGGTCTCAGTAATAGATCGGGAAAAATGTATTGGTTGCTTGATTTGCCAACTTGCGTGTCCCGGTGACATTATCAGACTCCATCGAAATACAAAGCTTGCAATAGTGGAACATCCAGAGGAATGCTGGAACTGTGGCTTTTGTGTTCATGATTGTCCAACAGATGCAATATCAATAAGCTTCAACGATCTCACATAGATCATCATGACAAGAAGAACCACAAGATGTAGGAACAGAAGCTGGTCTTGCTACGAACGTCAATGTCGATTCATATTCTGTGGTACTAGAGCAGATGAACCTTAACTGCACATTCGATATGATAGTACCGTATTCCACGACCTCCCCTATAGTGTGAGAAGTATGGAAAACTGAATATTTCCTTTCCACAACACTGGCAGTTACATCCTATGCCTTTGCTCCTTCTCTTAGTTTCCAATGTTACAATCTTGTCATTCCTAGAGCGAGGAACAGGTATCTGATACTGCAACATTATCATGGTCACTTACTGCACAACACTCGTGCTAATGCAAATTGTGAGCTCTTTGATTATCGTTTCGGTTTACTCTCGCTACCATCTGAAGGAGAGGCGACTATTACACCTCTTTGGATAAGTAACATTATATCCCAGTTAGAGCAAGCATGCGCTACCTGCCATGACAACAGAGGGAAAGGGCGCAAAGGACGGAAATAAACCCAGCTCCTCAGGAACTCTCCGCGAACAGAAGAGAAGGATGGGATACGATCTTCTGATGCAGGGTCACTCAAGGGCAGAGGTCGCAAAGCAGCAGGCTCCTGCCACCGTACGCGCCTGAACTGAATCCTGATGAGGCGGTGTGGAACCTTGCCAAGCACCATGATCTTGCAAACTGGTGTCCTGCTGGTGAGAAGGAGATGCGCAGCGCCATAAACAGGGAGCTCAGGATGCTCTCAACGCAGAGCGAGAGAGTGGCGTCTGCAATGAGGCATGCCGAGATACCCCTTCCACCAATATCACTTTGCTCATCCAAAGATGAATAAGCGATTGCTATCTCTGATAGCGAACAAGATATCCTCCTATAGAATCAACAACTTTGAATAGACTCTAGAATCGAATTATGTCGGCGGCGACACAATAACTACTTGGACAACTTCATTTGACACTCTTGAAAGTGAGCAGCCGTAATTATTTCATGGCAAAGAGTTGTTTCAAGGGTTTAATAGTCTCAAATCTTGAGCATTGGTTCAACGCTCAAAATGCAGGAAATAGTGATTTGTGGCGGCGGGATTGCAGGCGCGGCAGCCGCTTGCATCCTTTCAAACTTGGATTATTCAATAACTCTCTTGGAAAAAGACAGTCGTGAGGAGGTTGGTAACGTCAAGCGAGGCGAAACGCTAAGATAAGAAGTCACCAAGGTGTTAACAGAGTACGGACTAATGCCCTACTTTGAGTCACAGGATTCTATAATAAGAATGGGTGAAGTTAGAGAATTTTTTCACACAGAATATGGTAAACTTGGGAATTTTAGATATGACTACTTATCTCCAGAGTACCCGGTCATCCACTCCTCGCACCGACAAATGGTAGATGCGCTATACAAGTGGCTGGAGAAGAAGTCCAATGTCAGAGTCAGATTCAAAGCTCAGGCGGTAGAAATAGGCGACTTCAAAGACGGGGAAAGAAACGTTACACTCCTGCAAAAAGATGATGGATCACGGGAAGATGTCAAGGGCAACTTGGTAGTTGTTGCAGATGGAGCCGGGTCTAGATTCAGGACCATATTCAGGATTCCGACAGACCACTTCGATTATAGTGTCGGTTATCTGATGTTTTACTTGCAGCACCCGAAAAACATGAAGTGGGGAAGGTTCTATGTTGGACCCAATGGCTTCATTGGAGTCTTTCCAACGTCTGGAAACATGGTTCGCGCAGCGGTCGAGGTAAGGATCGAGGATTTGAGAGATTGGCTCACATCCTCTTCAGAAGAACAGAAAAGGAGATTGGTAGCGCGTTGTCCTATTTTGGACGAGTGTTCAATACAGGATGTCGGAGTCTTCTACCATGTACTGAAAAGGCATGTGAGCCAGTACACAATGGATGCATTATGTCTGATTGGTGATTCTGCTCATACGACTCATCCTATGCAAGCACAAGGTATATCGCTCGTCTTCAACGACATTGTTGCCTTGCATCACACTGTGAAGAAGAACCAAGGGAAAATATTCACAAACGATGTTCTAAAAGAGTTTGAGGAGGCAGCGAGACCATTCAACTCGAGTGTGCTCGAAAATAATCATACATTGTTCAGACTGTTCCAAGAGATAGGTCGAGATAAGACGGCGTTTGATCGATCATTGCCAATACTTCAGAAAATGGGTTTTGAATCAGTGCAAGAAACAGCCCATATAGAATCTGGAAGCAGATCTCCCTGTTAGGTTCGAAACCTTATCAAGTCTGTGGCGTAAACACCAATTCCAAAATAGGGGAGAAGAGGAAAGGCAGAATAACTTGTCCATCTCGTTTGAGATTACTGCTTTAGTCTTTGTACACATAATTGCTGCGATATCTTGGATAGGCGCTCACTTCTTTGAGGCGTTCATACTTCACGTTTCACTCAAGAACGTGCCTGCAAAGACCAAATGCGAAATTTACTCAAAACTTCTATTCAGATTCAACAAGATCACTGGTGTAGCTGCTACTGCGACGTTGTACGTTGGAGTCTTACTTGCAAGTGCAATCAACTTTGGCAGTGTAATACCAGTAGTAACGACAGGTTGGGGCATCTTGAGTACTCTCTTTGCGATCTTTCTTCTGATCGGTCTCTTGGTTCCACTGAAGCCAAAGACAGTATCCCGAATGTTCAACCTTGCTCTGGCTACTGCGAGCGCTGCCGGCATAGCTGCACTTGCTTCTATTGCATTGTCTATGGAACTCGGAACTGTACTAAGCTCAAGCTGGGGAGTTGCAATCGTGGCAGGAGCACTAATTGCAATTATGTTATTGATCATTGGAGCAACGCAGGGAATAAAGAGAGTTCAAATTGCTATTCTTTCTTCGCAGATTATAGCCGGGCAAGGAGGGGAAGAAGCCATCTCATCATTAGAAAAGATAGAGAGCAAGATGCTTCAAATGGTAGTGCCAGAGAATATCGTTGCCCTTATAATAATCGCCCTAATGGTGTATGCTGCGAATCCGTTCTAGTATCCACATGCGGCTTCTCGGTAGGGCAATTACAATTGCGAATGAAACGGCTACAAATTATCTGAGCAAGCTAGAAAGTAGCACGCGTCTTTATGTTTCACTTCTCTTGACTTCTATCATTGTCAGTTATCTTCAGAATTGCCCGAATCTTCGCCAAGATTGCTCGTGGATAGAAAAGAGGAGTTAACTTCACACGAGAAAAGATAAATCCTCCAGTCAGAGGGTTCGAAGATCATGCATTTCGGTGCTTATGATTACGTAACTTGGGCGAAAGGCAAGAATGCGGACGAAGTCTATAAAGGAGAATTAGATCTTCTTCGAAAAGCTGAGGATTTAGGCTACGAGCATTACTTTCTACCTGAGCACCACTTCTTGGATTTCTGCCTTCTGCCGAACCAAGAAGTATTCATTGCAGCCGCTGCAGTTCTAACAAGGAGAATTCAACTCGTACCATCGGTTTTCTCATAAACTACAGGCATCCTATTCGCACCGCCGAAACGGTGGCAATGATCGATAACATTTCCAATGGCAGAATGCATCTTGGAATAAGCAGAGGTTCGGTTGAGTGGGAGTACGCCCAATTTGGTGCGACTTGGAAGGAACCCGAACGAAGAGAGATATTTCAAGAGTCATTTGATGTGACGCTAGCTGCGTTGAAAGATTTTCCGTTTTCCTATCACGGCAAACACTTCAACTACGACAAGTTAGAAGTTCTCCCACGGCCAGTTCAGAAACCGCATCCGCCCATCTGGTTCCACGGCACGCAAAGCGAGACATCAACAAAGTGGGCTGCTTCTCGTGGTATGAACACTGCTGCACAATATGTCTCGAACCAAACTGCGAAGCAGATCTTTGACATGCATAAGGCGACGTGGGTGCCGTCTTCGGTGGCGAAAGAGCCAACAATTGCTCTGCAGAGGCACATCGTTGTAAGGGAGGATCTCACCGAAGCAAGGAAGGTTGCAACTGAACCCCTCTATGGATTTTGGACACATCTATTCAGCTACCGCAATTACGCAGGACTCCAGACGAACTTGGAATGGTACAGAGCAAGTATAGAAGGCGCTGGGCAGAGTGCAAACAAACCGTGGGAAGATTTCGACTTTATGGATAAACACAACATTGTAGTGGTCGGAGACCCACAAACAGTGGCGAAGAAAATTATACAAACGATCCAGGAAACGGGAATAAATTACTTAACTGGGATTTTCCACTTCGGCTCACTTTCTATAGATGACGCTGCAAAATCGATGGAACTGTTTTCGAAAGAAGTAATTCCATTGGTCAATCAGGCGATGTTTTAGAGAACTTCGGCTTAGATAGATGTAGCTCATACTGCTAGTCGGTCGCATGTTTACAGCTAACTGTTGTAATAACACAGTCTAGAGTTTAACATGTCCACCAGTTAGGATAAACTGTGGTTAAGTATGTAACGTTGTCTTATTCGAGATTTCCAATTCTTTGAAACGGCAGAAGTACAAGTCTTTAAGATAGACCTTAACTAAGGTGCTCTTTCAAACATTCTCATGGTTATGACGCGAATACTGGCTCTAGCTAGTGCACGGCTTCCGATATTTTTTGTTTATCTCCTGACCATCATCATTTCTCCTTTATCGTACCTTGTAATCACCCGACTGCATCTGACATTCTTCGAAGCTGGACTAGTCATATTTGCACCTGTTACTGTTTTGGTGTTCTTATCTGTTCTGAGTGGGTTGCTTGACTTCACACTTCAGCCGCTGGTAAGTTATGTTTAAGGAGCGAGTCATGCTGTTCGGGTAATTTAAATATAATCAACGCATCGACACCTAGACAACGGACCGACGAAAGCGTGGATCTAGAACTGTTTCTATTGATCTTGTCTCTCTGTGCATGTCAATGATAGAATTAGTGGATACCTACTCAAAGCAGGTCATAGACATTAAGGTTGAAGCAGCTTTAGACTAAACTCGCGTTGCGAACGGCAAATACGGAATTCAGACTTCTTTCTGAACCTGGCAGTATGCACGAAACAGTTTCTGATCTTGCTACATAACACTTTGGGACATGTATTCATTCGACTGTGAGAGAAGAACAACTAGACAAAACGTTAATGCGAGCAACCCGGTCGATCGGAACTCGGTTTGACAAGAATGTAAGGAAGTCCAAGAACACTTTGCTTTGCTATTGGACCGGCCCACCGGTTCAAATCGAGAAGATGCGTTAGCAGATTACTAATTGACGTGATCGTACAATTTCAGATCAATTGTGCAAATGTTACGAATGGTTAAAGAACTACTCAAGTCATTGCTTAGAATAAGGGTCTAGGTCCGGCTATTGAAAGAACAAACCGAAGATTATCTGACCAAAGAGATGGGTGGTATCCACACGATGCTTTCAAGTTACTCGACAAGTACGATCCAGCGCTTGTGGATACCGTGGCAACGTTACGAAAACTGACGGTTACAGGGAGCGAAGGTTCAAAGATTTCGACAAAGCACAGAGAATTGATAATGATCGCAGTGGAAGTGGCAACTGGAAGGGGAGAAAAGGGCCGATCTCATGCAAGAAAGGCAATTAGGGCAGGGTGCACACCAAGCGAAGTTTTTGAGATTTTGACTCTCTGTATGTATCTGGTAGGGATAAGCAGTTGGGTGGATAGTGGAAAAGACTGTTTGCTTTCAGCAGTAGACGAGATGGAGAAGATGAAAGATGGTGAAGGCTTAGTCTGGAGCAGTAAAGTTCTAGCTGATGGATAAGCGAGACAAACGAACGACTGAGTACTAATAAGCGAATGACTATCGAAAATTGCCATTGCAAAGAATGTATTGTTTCTTCTATGGGTGAATTCAGGCTTTTCAAACTAGCGAAGAATCTTAATTCGGCGATCAGCCAGTTAAGAACTCATAATCCGAGACTGGGAAAGCAGTATAACCGAGTCTGAAGTGCCGATGTGATACCTGGAAAAGTTAATTGATTTCGGCGCACTCTGTTCGACGCAGCCTAGCCCTGGAAGAGGAACACTAATGAGCTAGATGATCGACTTCGGACGTACAGACACAACTCGTGACTTTTATTTACTCGAAATCAACGGAATCCACGATATGAACATTACCCGGAAGAACACACACAAAATTCGAATTTACTCAGATACTTCGGCTCTTCTGGTTATAGACATGCAGAAGGGTTTCTTTGAACGTGGACCATTCGAATTACTTGGTGCATCCAAAATCATTCCTGGCGTCAAGAGATTGATTTCTCGATGCAGGTCCGTCGGCACAAAGATAGTATTTACGCGGGTGTACCACGATGATATGAGAAAAGGCATCTACCCTCTGCTCTTTCCAAGTCATTTTAGAAAGGGAAAGCCGCGTCTAAACAGGTCCGCTTCTATCTTTCAGATAATCGATGAGTTGAAACCTGAACCTAACGACATTATCATAGACAAGAGCAGATACAGCGCCTTTTTCAAGACCAAACTGGAATCAATTCTCCACAAGAGCAGTATTGATACTTTGTTGATAGTAGGAGTTGCAACAAATGTCTGCTGCGAATCTACTGTGAGAGATGCCTTCTTTCGAAATTTTAGGGTGATTGTCCTCTCCGATCTGAACGCCACTTACAGCAGACAGGCTCACAACGCAAGTCTTGAAAATATACGAAATTGTTTTGGGATCGTGGGCAAGTCCTCAGAGGTTGAAAAGATGCTGCAAATTCGGTCCCACTCCTAATCCGAATTAGGCGAAATTCAGATTTTCATAAATTCAAAGTTCTGTCCTTACGTATGAAAAGTCTCATTGTTCCTGAAGTTGAAGCGGGTCCACTTTCTCTTGGTCTCTCTCTGCTTCAGATTTTATGAAAAAGAAACTCTCATCCGCTACAGGATCAGCTTACGCGGGCAGTCCGGAGAATAGTACGTCAGTATACCTGCCTTGACCGTAATCAAATTCTTTACAAAGCGTGCGAGCAAAGGACGCACGCAGAGTGGACTGAGCCAAGACTTCACAGTAAAGCCCTCTAAGCACTTTGTTACCAAGACTCCATAGAATATCATATTGCACAAGACTGTTGTTCTAGATTTTACGTCGAGCGAAATGAACGCATTCCTAATGCGCTACATGGACTCTGTTGGTACTCAGCTTTCAAACCATCGAAAACAAGAGAAGAATGAGCTCAGGAGATACAAAGAATCCGCGATGCTCGATCAAATTCAGGAAATGTATGAAAAGCGTTCTACATCTAAAGATCCGGAAGCGAGTGAAAAGCAAGAGGCCGCTAAAAGCAAATCTTAACGTCGGCAATACGAGTTGTATTTGTTGTATTAACTCTTGATCAGGCGCGATCTCGAAATTTCGGCCAACAGGACTTTTCGCTAATGTGAATTCAACCGCGTTTGCGAAATCTAATCAATTTGATGAATGGAAGTGTGCGGAAAAGTTAGAGAATAAGAGTGTCATTTCAAGATCTATAATTCAACAAGACTCTGTAATCTCAACAAACGCTTATATCAATCGTTACAGGGGGCTTCGACGCAATGAGCGATACTCCTCTGCCGGAATCTACTGAAGAAACTCCAAAGATGCAGAATCCTACACGCCGCAGTTTTGTGAAAACGGCAGGTATCCTTGCAGCCGGGCTGGTGGTCGGTGGCGCAATAGGTGGGACCACAGGTTATATTTTGGGCAAGGATAGCGTGAAACTTCCTGCAGGTCTAAAGCAAGGTACCGGCTCATTCACAATTGGAACCAGCGTCTCCACATCTGGACCCACTGCAGGAATCATCTCGCAGGAAGTGCAGATGTTCAATGCTCTGGTTACTCTGGTCAACAATCGAGGAGGAGTCTACGCCGCAGACATGGGCGGTTACGTTCCACTAAAGATGATAATTCTTCAAGACGGCGGACCGGCAGATACGGCCACTATCAAATCGAACTATACGCAGCTTACGAGCCAATACAAAGTTGATCTCCTCATTGGCCCGTTTACAGCTGCACCATCCGAGGCTGCTTCGCCGATTGCTATTCAAAACTCAACACCATATATCGACAACCAAGCAGATGAGATCCCTATTTTCACTCAGCCCGGGGCAAGCGACTGGGTTGTAGGATCCCTTAATATCATAAACTACTGGCTGTGGAACTACCTAAACGTTCTGAAGAGTCAGACAGATGCAAAGACAATTGCTTTCATAGACGAGGGGGACGACTTTGACGTAGAAGTTTCGGGCACGGGCCCGTCCAAATTCGGAGCAATACAGTTTGCCAACCAGTTGGGCTTTGATGTCGTTCTGCAGGACACTGGCGTAAACTCAAGTTTCTCAGGAACATTTGACTATACGCCAGAAGTTTTGAAACTGAAATCTTTGGATCCTGATGTTGTGATATACTGTGACAACACAGGATTCCTAAGCGCTGTCATGTGGCAGGCATTCAAAGCCAATAACTACAAGCCAAAGGCTACTCATTTCATTAACGGAGCCCAAGGCGCCTTCTATAACCAGGCTGGAAGCATAGCGACCGGGTATAGCGCAGATGTTTACTGGGACCAGAGCTTTCCCTATGAAGGGATGTGGGGAAAATCTACATGGGCTCAAGTACAGACGAACGCGAACTTTCAAGATGTCAACTGGCCGTGGTTATCTATTGGTTATTCTTGCGTAGAGACCGCCTGTAAAGCGGTGGAAATTGCAGGCAGCACTAACAAGACTGACGTTATGACTGCACTGAAAACAATGGAATTCACCAATCTGCTTGGCCCGTGGCGCGCGCAGAATCCGCTAACCGACCCGTTTCCTCCGCCATCAGGTCTGAACACGGGAGTTGGCATGAGCCTGTCAAGGGCGGTTCCAGTCCAGATAATAAATGGGAAGAGGGTCATTATAGGGCCTCCTGACCTGGCCACAGGAACCTACCAGTACCCCGAACCATATAACTTCTAACAGGGTCGAATCAAAATACAAGGCTTCCAGCTCTGAGGCATGCGGATAGCATTTTCCGTAGAAGGGTGAGTCTGTATGCTTCTACTCGGTGCAACCGACATTGTCACGATAATTATCCAAGGAATACTGTACGGCGGAATCTACTCGCTGATGGCCGTGGGATTAACACTAATCTTCGGCGTCTCAAGAGTCTTGAACATAGCTCACGGGGACTTTCTTGTTTTAGGCGGAATCGCGGCGGTGGTGCTTTTCAGGGCTTTCGGTTTGAACCCTTTCCTCACTTTGTTCATCGTTGTTCCTCTCTTTGCCATCGTCGGTTTTCTGTTTGCTCTTCTCATGAGAAAGCCTATGGCGTCAAGAACTCCAGAGATTGCAATGGCCGCAAGCGTACTCGTTACTCTTGGGCTCTCAAACCTAATCGAGGGCCTGGGAGTCAGGCTAGCAGGATACTTTGGCTACAACAACTTCTCAATTCCTGCATCGTCGCTTGACCTCGGGTCGATGAATATAGCTGGTGTTACACTCACCACTCTTCTTGTTATTTCATTTGTCGTTATAATCGCAATAACTGTTGGCATGACCATGTTCGTGTACAGAACCTCTTTCGGGGCGCTCATGAGGGCATCGATGGCAGATAGAGAGGTTGCGATCTTGCTGGGCGCCGATGTTTATCGCGTCTCTTTGATTACTTTCTCAATCGGGATAGCGTTGGCCGCCTTCGGAGGTGTCATCGTAGTCATGATCGGAGGTCTGGATCCCAACAGTGGTCTTTCTCTCACCATAGACGCGCTGACAGTGGTTGTGCTCGGTGGCCTCGGAAGCTTCTACGGTGCTCTCGCTGGTGGATTCCTAATTGGACTATCACGAGGAGTGGTTCAGGTAGTCCTTACACTAGCCGGTCTGAATGGAGGACAATGGGTTCCAGTAGTGCCTCTTGCTGTGCTAATAATCATCCTAGTGGTAAGGCCAACAGGTCTTCTACGGCGATAGTATGGACCATAGGTGACTTACTTGGATATTCGAGGTCTCCTGAGATCTGAGAGAGGAATGGCTCGTGGAAGCTTCAGCGGTTATTTCCGATGGACGCTCCTGTTGATGATACTGTTGACAGTAATCACGGCTATCCTAAATAGCGCCACATTGACCAATACAATTCAGCAAATTTTGATATACGCAGCACTTGCGATCGGCTACGACTACTTTTCTGGGTTCACGGGAGACTACAACCTTGGCTTCTCGGCATTCGTAGCAATAGGCGCCTACATATTCGCCCTTTCTAGTAACGCAGGTCTGAACCTCTTTCTTGCACTGATACTTGCGGGCGCAATGGCAGGAATCTTTTCTGCAGCCATAAGCTACCCGTTCCTAAGGCTCAGAGGAGCTTACTTTGCCATCGCAACATTAGCAATGGTTATCCTGCTCTACTATCTCGACATAAACCTGCCACAGTTTACAAGAGGATTGATCGGAATGTATGTGAATGTGGCTGCGTCCAGCAACGTTAAACTTCTACTACCAGTTGGCTCTCTATTATTCCTGCTGCTTAGCCTATGGGCACATTACGTGTTATCGAGATCAAAAATGGGCCTTGCACTAAGAAGCATGAGGGAAGACGAAGAAGTCGCAGAAAGCTTGGGCATACGCGCCTTTCGAATCAAGCAATATGTTATGGTCTTAAGCGGTTTCTTCGGTGGCATAGGAGGTGGCATCCTGGCGATGTATTTTGGCTTCATAAATGCCGATAATGTTCTAGGTTTGTCTACCGCCTTTTTTCCGGTGGTTGCTGCCATGACCGGCGGTTCGGGAATCTTTCTAGGGCCGGTTGTGGGTAGCGTCGTCCTTGTGGCCGTCGACATAAATTTGCCTTCGTTGATCAATTCGATCAACCCTTCGATAATCTTGGGTCCACTTACAATCAGCGGCATACTTCTACTTGTGGTTGGTTTGTTCTTCCCAGCAGGCTTGTTGCGGACTAAGATACTTCAAAAATATGCTTACCTTCGGCCAGACAGGTTACTTGAGGTAGCCAAAGGTAGGAATGGGGTTGCTTCGACTGCTGCACTAGTCAAAACAGATCCTGACGACAAAAGAATGACTGGTTGAGAGACGTGATTTCTCAGAGGCCTAGGTAGGATTTGGATATGTGCTCATCTTTCTCCAGATCGTGACAGACGCCGGAGCTTACTATTCTTCCATTTTCCAAAACGTAGGCGTAGGACGCTAGATTCAATAGTCGTGGCACGTTCTGTTCCACTATGAGGATTGTGGTCCCTCTTTCGTTGATCTCGCGAATGGTATTGAACACGTTGGACACCGCAACCGGCGAAAGACCCAGAGAAGGTTCGTCAACCATCAGCAAATCAGGCGCCCCCATGATACCTCGCCCTAATGCAAGGAACTGCAGCTCGCCACCACTGAGCGTGCCGGCAAGCTGATCCTTGCGCTCTTTCAAGAGCGGGAAGATCTCGTACACTTCTTTCAGATTTTTCTCTTTCTCGTTACGTGCTCTGTGGCTCATGACACCCAGGTTGAGGTTCTCTGATACTGTCATCTCAGCGAATACCCTTCGGCCTTCCGGAACATAGATAACACCGGCTTCGACTATTGACTTTGTTGATTTTCTCTCTATGCTAGTGCTTCGGAGCTGAATAGTACCGGATCTTGGCGGGACTGCTCCGACAATCGTCTTGAGTAGTGTGCTCTTCCCAGCACCATTCGGGCCGATCAAACCAGTGATCGCCTTTTCCTTCACTTCAAGTCCAATGTCCCAAAGAACATGCAACTGACCATAGTAGCTATTAACTTTGTCCAGTTTTAGCAAAATTTACAGCAACTCCTTCAGTTTTCGAATCATCATTGTCCCAAGTATACTTGTATGACCTTCTGGTCTTCGGAAACTTCTGATGGTTTTCCCTCGGCTATTTTTTCTCCATGGTCTAAAACAATAATCCTGGAGGAGATCTGCATCACTGCGTGCATCACGTGCTCAATGATCAGAACAGTTATTCCCACGGAATTGATTTTTCGAACCAGTCTAACAAATTCTGCCACTTCCACTGGGTTGAGCCCAGCCATTGGTTCGTCGAGAAGGAGGAGTCTAGCGCCTGTTGCTATAGCTCTCGCGAGCTCTACTTTGCGCCTGTCAATAAATGGGAGTGTTGCCACGTACCTGTTCTTTATACTGTCGAGCTCCATCATCGAAATTGAATTTTCAGCAGCTTCGCGAGGACTAGTCATCGCGGGGTTTCCATACGTCGCCCCAACCAAGGCGTTTTCGAACACCGTTTGGTTGAGAAATGGCTTTACCAACTGATATGTTCTACATATGCCGAGATGGCATATTGAATACGGCTTCAATCCGTCAACTCTCTTTCCATCGAAAAAAATCTGACCTTCGCTTGGAGCATATTTCCCGGCTATTGTGTTGAACAATGTCGTCTTGCCGGCCCCATTAGGCCCAATCAGTCCGACTATTTCCCCCTTCTCCATGTCGAAAGAGACATTTCGGACGGCTACGAGAGCGCCAAAATTCTTGCTGACGCCCATAACGGAGAGAAATGCCATCACAGGCGCCTATAATCTCAGGGACAAAAGTTTTGCTCTCATTTTCCAGAATTTGACATCTGTCTCGGAGAACTTTGGCCATTATTTCGATTAACCCAATCACACGTTCGGCGATCATTCGATATAGACAACCAGGTTGCAGTACAATTCCAGTCAATTCTGGTTTCGAGCAGTTCATGAAATGAATCACTGTCGCTCGGGCTCCTTTTAGTTCAATGGACGCTAGTGACATTTGTTCCAGCGACTCAATCACCTGAGTCGCTGGAGCATTTATGGCCGCATGTTTTCGAGATAAAGGGACAATTTGCGCCCTCGTACAAGGAGTCGCACAAACGTCTTAATTAATGGCTAGTGGAATGCTCAAGCCAAATCCTACAGAACTTGTTCAAAATGGTAATCAAATCAATTGCGTTAGATGGATTGAAAATCTCGTACAGGACGACGGGAGATGGGCACCTTGCTTTGATCTTTCTACATGGGTTCGGTGCCACCAGCATCGTGTGGAAGAATCAGCTGAAACATTTCTCAAAACGAGCTAAGATTATTGCCCCTGATCTTCGCGGATGGGGGTACTCCTCGATGCCAAGAGGGGCTCGTTATCGCATACCAGATCACATGAGTGATATTTCTAATCTTGCTACTTCTCTTGATATCAGTCGGTTCGTTTTGGGCGGGTCCTCAATGGGAGGCCTTCTCGCACTTTCGTATTATTTCAGAAATCAGAAGAAAGTTAGGGCACTAATACTGGTAGGAACAAGAGCAAAGGCGAGAAAAGACCTGTCTAACCTCATTGGTAGAGCGAGGTCATCGGAATACAGGAAAATATTAAGAGAAACTGTAGTAAACTCTTTTTCACGATCTAGTGTAGCGGACAAAGCTCAAGTCCTTCACAGTGCTATTCGGGCAACCGAGGAGACTGTACTTCATAGCCTTGAAGCGTTCCAGGGTGTCGATTTCTCGCGCCGTCTTCACCGCATTAGTGTGCCAACCTTGATAATCTTTGGTCGGGAAGACAGGATAACTGGAATCAACGAAGCACTCTACCTCAATCGCAAGATAAGAACATCTAAACTGAGAATAATCGACGACGCGGGTCACCTCCCAATGATGGAGCAATCGAAAGAGTTCAACGCAGAGGTCGAACGATTCTTGAATTCGCTGTGATCTGATCAGCTGGATAAATCGTGAACGCTAGCTGTACAGTCACTGAAAGTCGCCGAACTAGTTGGCTTTACCGTTGAAGTGCTTTTCCAAAGTGATACAAGTAACCAATGCCAAAGACTAGTGTGCTTTACAGCAATAACTCATCTTCAAACGGAAACAAAGAATACGTAATCGGCCCGTTTTCCGTGACTACGAAGTTCTCCTCCAGTCTGGCCGCTTCGATGCCGTCTTGTCTTCTAACGTAAGTTTCGATTGCGAAATACATGTTCGGATCAATTCGTTCTTTATGGTTCAACGAATACGTCCGGGTAATCCATGGCCTCTCATGAGAGGTTAATCCGACTCCGTGCCCTGCGTTCAACAAACCACTGCTCTTCATCGTTTCTTCCCTGACACCAGCGATCTTGTCTGTTGGAAGACGTCGCGCCACATCAGCTGTTGTTGAATTGGGTCGAGCCGCTTTCATTGCTTGTTGAAGGGAATCATGGCACTGCTGATAGACCTCTCTCATCTTTCGAGTCGGAGTGGCGTCGACAAGCCAGCTTCGAACAAAGTCAGCCCAATATCCTTGATATCTTGCTACGATATCGAGAATCGCCAGATCTCCTTGCCTGATCACTTTATCTGTGTGCTCACCGCGATAGTATGGATTCGTATTACCACCCGTAGAGACGTTGCCAACATAAGCTTCGCAGCAGCATTCGCCTATCAAGTA
>JAKAPU010000261.1 GCA_021806865.1 archaeon | reverse complement strand
GGCAACCCTATCCATCCTACCCGAGATGTTTTGCACGGCGACATCTTTTTCGCGATTAAACAATTAGGAGTGGTGCCTGCACGACGGATACGAACATTGAAGGAGAGACAAATTGAGGAAGAAGTTTTGATTCAAATTTACAGAAAGGCCAGAGCCTTCCGTATGGAACTTGACAAGCTGTCAGACACATCAAGCCGAGTTTCGAAAGATAGTTTACGCGCGGGTGGCTAGTTGACTCAGATCGTTCCGTATCTGCTCACGTAGAATCGTTCCACCCTATTGTAGAAATCGGTGTATTTCAAGTTGGAATTCTCCGAGAGGAAATCCGATCTTTCGTTGAGCTCTCGAAGTATCAAATCTCTTGTCCAGCCGGTCTGCCTTGGAACAGTGTAGTTCAATCTGTAGCTTCGATTGAATACTTCTTCCGCATTGCCGGGTGAGAATGAATCGCTCGAAACATCCCATGAGAACACTTGATTCATCGGTTTGGTTATGTCAAGAGCGTTTGGTTCCTCTATCATGGTAGTGCGCCTGACTCTCTTTGAACCCAGCATTATTCTAGCAACCTGAACAAAGCACCAGATGAGCTGCAGATTCGATTGTCCAACGTTCAAAGGAGGTGATGCCATCCTTGCAAGAGCAGCTTGCGGGCTCTCGGCATGAAAACTTGTAAGAGCACCGTGTCCCGAAGCAACCGCCTGAAAGAGAAAGCGTATCTCTTCTCCTCTTGACTCTCCTGGGACAAGTAGATCTGGCCTTATCCTCAACGAGTACTTTGTAAGATCCATCATGTCAACGGTCAGAACCTCCGCGTCTGCACCGTAACCCATCCTTGTCCTCAGCTGTTCCCAGTGCTTGTGCGGCAGTTTAATTTCGACAGAATCCTCAATCGTTACTATCTTTGAGGTTGGAGGGAAGAGCCCCGCGGTTGCGGAAAGCAGTGTCGTCTTTCCTGATCCGGTTGCACCAAGGATTTCGATAAACCCTTTCTGCTCTGTAATGATCCACAAGTAAGCTCCCATAAGTGGAGAGAGCATCTTTGATTTCACCAGCTGCGCAAGTGTCAGGGGATCTGCCAGGTGCTTTCGGATGCTCCATGAAGTTCCTGGAAGAGATACCTCGTTTCCAAAAGTGGCGGCCACGCGGTGGGATTCCCTCGTCATCCCCTCCAAGAGAGGATTGGAACTGGTGATGGATTTCCCGACCTTGAAGGCAAGCTGCAGGACTATATCTCTAGGTCTATCTTCATCCGTGAAGGAGATGTTTGTGTCGAAGATGGTGTAATTCGAGTAATTTCTGTGGATCACGCCTACGGGCCCCTTTGCGTACCCCTCGAAAGTTATCTCCTCTACGCCTTCGTCCTTCATCAGCACATCTTGAACCCAGTAGCCCTCTTGATCTCTCTTGATGTAGTAGAGCAGCTTGTCGAGCACTGGCAATGCCTGTTGCTCCAGCCCAAATCTCTTGACGGTGTTCATGACAAGCTGAGTGATGTCGCTCTCCATCTGATCCGTCGGAGTCGAGGATCGCATTGCGTCCTCTATCGTCGAGTATAGTCTAACTTCCTCCAGGCTCATTTCGGGCTCGTTGATTACGTAGTACCCGGTGCCCTTCCTGTCAATCAAAGACACCTTGGCAAGACCAACGTGATACTCATCGATCAGAAAGTCCTTGTAGAAGATCTCTCGCAGACCCGCTTCATTTTTCTTAACGGCAAGCTCTCGCACATTTTCTCCATTCACTTTTAGTACAGCTTTTTCAGCCTCTAGAGAGATTTCAGCAGAGTTTTCTTTTTGATCTGAAATTAGCAGGAGATTATCCTCATCGTTCTTCTTCGTATTCGCTTCTTCATCGTCAACGCCGAATTTTACATCAAACCAATCCCTCAAGACATGCACTAATTTCTTTGATTCGTTGCCAGGGACATTTTCCCAAGTAAACATGTACTCCTCTTCCAGCAAGTTGGTCTGATTTCGGATAATGTCGGGAACGTACTTGATTGAAGAGGCACCCTGTCTCTTTCTCTCCTCTCCTTGGAAGGGAATGATTAGTTTCAGTACGGTAATTGGATGAAAGTTCATTTGATTTCTGTTTCTTTTATGATTCTTTTAACAAAGGAAAGCAAATGAGATTCGATAAGATACTTCTTGGGGCACTGGTCGTAGTTTCGCTCTCAACCACGGCATTTCTGCTCATGCAGCAACCCTGGTCGTGGTACGAGTTTGTCTTAATCCCAAGCCTCCTGTTCCTGGCTGGATTCGCTTCTTACTTCTTCCTTCAGGGACAGGAACCAGTGTTCAAACATGAATGGCTGCTTTGGTCATTTGTACTTGCAATGTCACTAGGAATGGTTCTTCTCCTCATTACTCAAGCCCAGGTGCAGGCGGTCTGGGGAACTGACTCTCCTTTTGTAGTCACGGGACTCGTGGCGTGTTCATTCATTCTCGCATTCTCAACATATCTGGTTCTCCTGACTTTTCCACGGGACAAGGTAAAGCTCGGCGTGTTGCTTCGCAAGAGCTCAAAGAAGGAAAGGACGATCACTATTTCTTCCTACCTGAGATCCGCAATCATTCCAAAAATAATGACGAGACTTCAATCCCAAAACACATTTCGGAGGCTTGCAAACTGGATGGCACAATCGATCGAGGGCAACGTGATAAGGTCCGGTCTCATCGAGTCGCCCTCCTTTCTTGCTCAGAAGTATCTTTCAGCTGCCGCGATCTCGATGCCGATCGCGCTCGCACTTGGAATCGTGGTCGCAACGTACGTCAATCCACTCGGGATTCTCCTGATTTTCGTCCCGATCCTTGTAGCTTTCCTTCCGCGCCTCTCCACCGCCACGCGCGCTCAGGACAGGGATTCCACCACTGAAAAGGAGCTCGGGCTCTTCATGATACATGCAGCAGGGATGCAGTCATCCGGTCAAAACATCTTCGAGAGCTTCAAGGATATCATCAGAACTGACATCTTCGTCCAGTTGAAAAAGGAGGCCATGCTCCTTGTGAGGAACGTCAAACTGTTTGCCAAAGGGGGACCACTGGAGGCACTTGAGGAAGTAGGGCGTACTCACCCAAACAGGAGGATGAAGGACGTTCTGATTGGCTACGTCAGCGAATACCGTACTGGCGGGGACCTTTCTTCCTACCTTGAATCTACAGCGGAGGATTCGCTCAGGGATGAGCAGTTCAGGTGGAAGATGTTCTCGGAGAGAGTCTCGGCGACCGCAGAGGTGATCACTATGCTTCTCATGCTCTTTCCAGCCCTCGCTGCTGTGATGGCCGTTATCTCGCCTGGAGGATTTGGATCCACATTGATGTTGATTGGAATACTGCTCTCCCC
>JAKAPU010000260.1 GCA_021806865.1 archaeon | reverse complement strand
TGACAGCATTCTACGTACCAGAAGGCAAGAAGTCTGCCGAGATACAACAAACGCTTCGGACTCGCTACGGGATCCACGTTGCTCTCGGATTCGGGGAATACAAAGACACGATGTTGCGAATCGGACACTTTGGAAACATTTCCGCAACCGACGTGATCGCTCTTCTCGGAGCTCTGGAATTGACCCTTGGCGCAAAACAAGGGCAGGCTGTCGAGAGCGCCATGCCAATGATTCGCAAGTTGGCGTAGACGTCTAGATCTTTGGCAGGCACTCGATTCCAAGAAGATCCAGAGCCTGTTTCAGCACGTTCTGAAAGGCTCGGACAAGTTGGAGCCTTGCGGCTCTCCTCTCCAGATCAGGCTCCTGGATAACTCGATTCTTTTCGTAGAACTTGTTGAACGCTTCGCAGAGCTCAAAGGAATAGTGTGCGATCCATTTCGGAGCGAGCATCTTCGCCGATTTCTCAACAAAGAGATCAAACTTTGAAATCAGATCAGCTAGATTTTGCTCCGTTTCCGAATCAATTACTGAGACGTTGATATGTGAAGGTGCAGGTTCATCGCCGACTTTTGCTAGGATACTGTTAGCTCGAGCGTAAGTGTAGAGCATGTACGGCCCTGTTTCACCAATCAATTTCAGCGAGTCCTCAAGGTCGAAAATTATCATCTTGTCAAGATCTTGCTTTAGAAGGCTGAACCTGATTGCAGAGATAGCCAGTTTCTCCGAAACAAGGTCGAACCACGATTCATCTGTTACCTCGGGGTTGCGCTTCTTTGTCTCTTCAAGTGCGTGTTGCTTCAACAGGTCGAAGACATTGTCCGCGTTGATGTACGTTCCTTTTCTTCCCGACATGGTCACGACTTCAGGTTGACCCTCCACTGGCTCGACAGGTTCTGCAGAAAGCATCGCAGCAGTCTTGGGGCTCAGCGAAATTATGGAATAGCCGAGGTGAACGTACTTGTCTGCAAAATCGCTCTTTGAAGCCTGCTCCAAGATGAACCGGATCACTCTTTGGAGTCTTGCCTGCCTAACATCGATCACTGTGATGCACTTGTCGGCGCCCCACGAGATGGGTGATTTTTCGCCTGGTACTGAGGTGGTCCGCCATACCTGAGTACCGTTAGGCTGTTCTGAGTACTTCTGATATCCAAATTTGTCTTTGATCAGACCGGTTTTTAGAGCTGCAAAGGGTACGTCCTTGGCGACATAGGTCGCTGTTCCGTCACTGCGCACGAGGACTTTGTCTTCGCCTTCCTTCTCACCTGCGATGGTTACTATCCAGCATCCTTGAAACCTGCCTTCGGTTTCCAGTCTTGCAATCTGCTTTTCCTTGAGTTCTGCAAAGAAGTCCTGCCACAGCTTGCTTTCTATTATATCTGACTCGTACACGAGCAGGTCGTAAAAGGTATTGAACCTCCAGCAAGTCTTGAGTTGCTCTCCGAGTATCCTGTCGGTAATCGATGCGGCGAGCGGGAATATCTCCGGATCGTGATCTTCGATCGCCTTGAGGATCTTGCGCTGTTTTTCTTTGAGAGACGGTTCCGTTTCGTACTTCTTGTTCACGCTGACGTAAATGTCGTCTCCAGCATAGTGATCGTATTTCTTTCCAGGGGAGTCCTTCGAAAAACCGAGATAGAGCAAGCCGACTAGTATGTCTGCGACCTGCAACCCCGAATCATCGATGTAGTTCAAAACACTAACTCTGTGATTTGTGAAGCGAAATATTCGTGCCATCGAATCACCGAGCGCTACGTTGCGCAAATGACCTACGTGAAGTGCCTTGTTCGGGTTCACAGCCGTGTGCTCTACTAGGACGTTACTTCCTTTGCCAAGATCTCTTGCGCCGTAGTTTTTTTCCACAGCGCCTTTCAGAACTTTTTCGTACAGAACAGTTCGGTTGGCTCTGAAGTTCAGGAATCCTGAAGGATGAGACTCTGCCGACTTTACGAGAAGCTGCTTCCGATACAGATTCTGATTGATCTCAGAAGCAATAGCCGAGGCAATCTCGTAAGGTTTCTTTTTCGCAATCTTTGACAGTTGATAACCTATGCGAAACGAAGCATCGCCAAGGTCCTTGCTTGGCGGTTCGTCCCACTCGATTGTCTTAGGGATTTCGTAGCCTAAATTTTTCACAGATTCTCGAACTAGATTCGTTGCCTCGTCAACAAACTCTCTGAAACTCAAATTGTAATTCAACTCACAATTTCGCGAATTTCTCTATGATGTATTCGACAGCTTCGACGGCTCCATCGCCTATTTCATCCTTGCACACATAGTCTGCGCTTGATTTGACAGATTCCTCAGCATTCCCAACAGCCGCGCTGAATCCGCAAGTCTCAAACATGGGAACGTCAGTCGCGCTGTCTCCTATGACCGCTGTTTGTTCTGGTGAAATTCCCAGCTTTTTCAAACCTTCTCGTAGGGCAACTCCTTTGTTGACTCCCTTCCTTGTCAAGTGAAATGCAAACTGACTATCGTTTATCACAATCGGTAGTTTCTGCTCGTCCAAGACCTTTTGACCCTCGATCGCATCAAAAGTCCGAAGCAATACTACTTCTGTGAGTCGTGCGCTGACAGGTTTGACTCTCACGTCTTGAAAATGTTTGCAGAGGATATCGTAGGCTTCTAGGCTTTTTGTCTTGTCGGAATAGAGCACCATGTCTGTCGGCGAGGTCATCAGCACGCCACCGTTTTCACAGACTGCCACCTTGCTGGTTCCCAGAAAAACGCCGAGATAGAAGGTATCCCAAGGGCCCCTTCCAGAAGCAAGCAGCACCTCGTAGCCCTGTTTTCTGAGCCATCTAATCGAATGCGTAGCTTCCAGACTCAATAGGCCGTCATAATCGCAAATTGTACCGTCTATGTCAAACACAAATGCCTTCAGGTCCATTATCGCGCAACCCGCCTCAACTACCATACTCACTGGAACACTGTCTCTAGCCTTCGGCGTAGGGAAAATAAACTATTGCCGAGATTAGACAGATCCGCAGAGTAACTGATGACCTTGTGAATTAAGCTTTCATCATAAGCAGTGATTCGCACTACCTGCCATTGCTACCAAGTGCTGAAAACGCTTATTACCGCATTTTTGCACTCTTGCTTGTTCGGGGGCCCGTAGCCTAGCATGGATTAGGGCGTCAGCCTGCGGTTTTCTAGATCCTGGAATCGCGATGAAATACTCTACATTCGGGATACAAGTGGAGAGCTGGAGGTCGTGGGTTCAAATCCCACCGGGCCCGTTTTCCTTCAACTTTCTCATGTCAAATTCTCCAGGCTTTGAGCCTTCTCAAGGAGGGAAATCATTCACTTTCAAGCAGACTACCAGTTCGATTGATATGTTTCAA
>JAKAPU010000044.1 GCA_021806865.1 archaeon | reverse complement strand
AGCTCTCGCCATTGTTTAGGACAAAGGTCATCGGTGAGAAACCAGTTGTGACAGGTTGGCCGCTCTCAAACAGTACTGTGTAGTAGCCTGGAATCTGATCACCGTTTGTGTCGATAGTCTGCACCGTGAGTGTGGAAGTAACAGGTGCTCCTCCATTGATCACAACCAGCGTCGCTGCGTTCGCAATGTAGATCATGTTTGTCGTTGAATCGACCGCCACGCCTTCAATACTTGAGATTCCAAGCGATTGAACTACAGTGTTTGTTGTTCCGTCAATTATATCACCAGTGGATACGTAGATCTTGTTTGTGACAGGATTTGCTACAATTCCAATCGGTTCACTTGCAAGACTTAAGGTGCTCACGACAGCATTCGTGTAGCCGTCAATCGTGGAGACGGTGTTGCTGAAAGAGTTGCTCACGTATACCATGTTGGTGTATTGATTCACCGTAATATCGGCAGGCCGGTTTCCTACTCCGATAGTAGCAACAACCGTATTCGTTGAACCATCGACAACAGAGACGGAATTGTCATTTTGGTTGGAAATGTATATCATATTGGTCAGCGGATTCACTGCCACTCCAAAGGGAAAGATTCCCACAGGTGTGTTGGTGACTATCGAGTTTGTCGCACCGTCAATCACGGTGAGTTTGTCAGATCCAATTGTAGTATTTGGATTGCTCCAAAATCCTCCCTCCGCCACGTATATCATGTTCGTGGCTTCATCAACAGCCACGCCGGTGGGGCCGGTGCCAACAGGGATCTTTGCCACAACGGAATTGGTTGCACCATTTATCACCCAGACCGTGTTGAGATCAACTCCATGGTTGTAATTTGTCATGTAGATCATGTTTGTGTTGGGATTGACAGCCACATCCATAGGAGATGCTGACACACTGACCGAGCCTACAACAGTGTCCGTTATTCCGTTGACTATCCAGAGCTGGTGGGCAAGCGGATCCGTAGCGTAAACCAAGTTTGTGATCGGATTGACCGCGACTTCGTTTGGTCCGTAACCAAGCGGGATGGTCGTGATCATACTATCTGCTGAAGAATTCTTCACGGGCAAGTTTGGATATGCAAGTGAAAATAGTAAAGCAAGAGAAACCAGAAGCGCCAGAAAGACCTTGCTTCGGTGGAGGAACTCGATTCTTTGCATGATATGCAAAGAGGCGCTGCATACTTTTTGGCTGACGGAGATTTCTAGAGTAACTATCTACTGAATTGTGTATTCCTATTTGTACTATACTTGCTCGACCACCTTCTCATGGAAGGTAGATTTTCGGCCTAGATCTCTTCTGGGAGGAAAGTCTGATCAAGAGTTCTTTCGACTTTGGCTCCCCATCCAGCGACTTTACCTCAATCAGATCTTTTTCGATGAGACCATCGTAAAGGGATTTTCCGAGCTCAGTCCTGGTGACAGTGAATGTCCAGCCCTTGAGCCCGATCCCGCCAGCGGAGAGGTCGGCTAGCTCGGCTGAATAGTCCCAGCAGTTGTTGCAGGCCTGGCGCATGTATCTCCTCATGTCCTTCAGCGAGGAGACGACCTCTCTTCCATCCTTTGTCCTCGAGATTATCTTGCCCTTTACGTTGACGTTGACTATTTGATCTAGAGGGATGTTGATGCGCTGGCTCAGGTCTTCTAGACCCTCGTAGGTGAACACTTCCGAGCAAAAAAGGCCGATCGTAAATGCGACGTTTTTTCTAAACCATCTCACGAAATCAAAACCTTCCGCGTGTCCATTCTGGATGTGTCTCAAGCCGTTGACCTGACAAGGTACGCCAACAAGCGCGACTCTGAGATCCTTCTCGTAGGCTTCCCCGATTGCAACAGTGTTCGGTGAGTACGTGTAGCGCGATGCGGAACAAGACAAGATGTCCTCCCGCGTTCTAGCAAGTTTCGGGATTGGCTTCAGGGGTTCGCCCCTGACCGTGTCGCCGAGTATTGCTCCGTCAATTTTTCCCTCCTCCAAAGCTTCAAGCAAAATGGTAGTAACGATTCCTCCATCCTGAGCCCTAGCCAGAATCTCTGGATCCTTTGCTCGCGCAAGAACAGCCGTCCTGTAGCGTCCAAAGCCTTCGTCCCTCACATTTTCCCCATGGATTATGAATTGAGACAGATGTGAGCTTCCTAGGTGTGCCGGAGGGCAGACTGCAGCGCACAGGCCACAGTAAACGCAGCCACTGTGCCTCGTATCCACTGGCTTGTCTCCCACGTAGTCAAACACGTTGACGGGACAGACCTCGACGCATGCGGCGCAACCTATGCATCTGTCCTTTCGTACAATCTCGTTCATTAGGAACTCGACAGCTTCGAAAGGCTCGTGAGTAGCGTACTGGAGCCAACCCTCAAACCAGCCGTCCACCTGATCTTGAAGGCTGACCAAGTTGTAGAACTTGTTCCTGATCTGCTCGTGCCTAGTGGATTTCTTGTCGGAGATGCTCAACTGCGAGTTAACGCAATTTTTTCAGGTTCGATATAAGTCTCGTTGAAGAATATATTACTCACATGCGAGTTAGATTCCTTTGGAGAATCTGTCCTTATTGGAAAAGATTTGGTGCGTGTAGTCTTCTTGGAAACCTAGTGGTGAGCTACTGATTGAGCCTAATCAGGAAACCTGACGACAAAATTTTGTTTCTTCAGGAATCTTGCTAATTGCTAGGACAATTGATCCGAGGAAACTTCGTTTAGTTCAGACCTTCAATTCGTTCAGAGCTCTGAAGGTGACTGAGAGCAGCGCTATGCAGCAGGTCAGTGCACCGACGATTATCAATGCGTCAGTCACCGAAGTTAGAAAAATCAGTGTGCCGCCTATAGCTCCCGATACAAAGGTGATTCCAAGCGCGAATGTGTTCAAAGAGCCCATCACGCGTGCAATCATGTCTCCCGGAACCATCTTTAGAAAAGCTGTCCCCGCTATCACGTTGATGATACCAATCATCAAACCGATTGCGAACATTAGGGCAAAGTCAAGATAAATACTTCGCGAGACAGCAATCGCCGCAAGCGAGGCGCCGATCACGAGAAAGGTGATGGAAGCAAGGCGTCCAACTGTGCCTCTTACCTTGGAAGAGATCAGCGAACCGATTATCATTGCAACGCTCAGAACAGCAAACAGCGCACCGAAATAAGATGCTGGGAGCTCGAAAATCTTCTGGACGAGAGCCGTCAGGATGACCCCTGTAGTGCCGAAGAGAAAGTTTGCAAAGAGGGTCAGAACTATCATTTGAACCACCGGCCTGGTATTCCGGATGAAACTCAAGCCCTCGAGCATAGATTCCTTGGTACTCTTCCTCTCGCCACTGCTCTGGACTTGCGAATCTTCCTTCGTCTTGATGAAGAAAACAGGAAGCAAAGCGGCAACAAAGATCAGGATCAGAAGGCCAAATGCCTCCGGGAATCCAAAGAGCAGCATCACGCCCGACACGCCCGATCCTACTGCGATTGCGATCGATCCTGATGTTTCAAGCAGTGATGTGCCTCGTTTGAACTCCTCCTCAGAAAGGATCATTTTCGTCCACGAAGACCTGATCGAATTCAGGACATCTGACGTAAACCCGATCATGAACGCCGTGAAAAACAAAGAAGCTATGATTGCGAAGAGATTGCCCGAGACAAGAGCAAGAATTGCGATGGCGATGGAAAGCGGCCTTATGATCGAGGAAGAAATGGCGAGTGCCCTCTTTTTCCTGCTCTGGTCGATGTAAGAGCCAACTATGAAACTCAGAAAGAGAGGGAGTGATGTCGTCCCGTCTACTAGACCTGTGAGCATCGGAGAGTTTGTGAGCGCCAGCGTTACCCACAAAACAATCGCTGAGAAAGCAGAAGTCCCAAGGCGAGAAAGACCGGTGTTTGATATCAGGAACATGAAATTTTTCGAGAGTGATGAACCCCCACTCAGCTTGTTTGATTGTGGGCTCTTGCTTTCACTCAACGTGAGTTCAGTAACTCTCTATTCTGCTGACATCCTGAAAAGCCATGCATTATGCTTTTGCCTTTCAGTGGGAATAAGACCGACGCAATTGGAACTATTTAGTCGAGAAAACTTCTGTGCCTTCAATCCATGTTAGAGATTCATTTTTGCTTTGAAGACCTAAGGCATATGAAGGGCATTTTTCAAAGAGAAGAAGCGGCGCATGAGTAATAAGAGAAAGGCCACAAGAGCGAAAGCAAGTGCTCGCAGGTCAAAAACATCTTCGCGCAAAGGTAGTCGAGTGAAGAAGAATTCTGGCGCCCGCACTGTCAAGAGGACCGCTCTGTCCAAAAATGAAAAAATTGATTCGCGAAAGCCATCCCTAAATTATTTCAAGTTTGAAAAAGTACTTGGTCTGCTCGCCGGCGAGATAAAAAAGCTCTCAGCAAACATCGAGGTTCTGAAGACCGAGCAGACAGATAGCCTTCAGGAAGTCTCTCACGCAGTCAAAATGCTAGGTGGATCAAGGTCCCATGTAAAAAATCAGGAACTCACGGTTCCAACCATCCCAAAATCGGAGAATACCCTTTCTCCTCTCTCTCAGGATGAACACACTAGACTTGAAGAGGAAGTGGCGAAGTCTAAGCGAGAATTGGAGAGGATCCAGAAAGAGGAAAGTGCTTCGAAAACAAGGCTCGCAAATCTGAACGCCGAGGTTACGGAGCTCCAAAAGAAGGCCGATGCGCTTCACAACTACTACATCTCGCAAAACCAATCGCTGGAAAGAGAACTCGACGCAAGACGCAAAACTATCCACCAGAGAATCGAGGGTGAGCGGACGCAAGCCGAATCTGAGATCATGACGCTGCTTCGCCAGCGTGACTCAATGCGAGACGAGGTGAGAAATCTCACCGACGAGAAAGTCTCTTTGAGAAAAGAGATCGAGTTCGCAAGATCGCTTTCTTCGCTCATACGAAACCCCGATGCTATCAGTGAAGCTGAACTCGCGGTACTTAGTGACAGGTTCCAACAAGCAAGGATGGGAAGACTAAACGGGTCGAAGTCCCTCTCCGACGCTCAGACGCGAGCTGCCAGACAGTACCTTCTCTCCGCCATAGAAAAATTAAGCAAAGCCTAAGAAAGCGACTCTTTGCATAATCCTAGAGACTCGTAGAAACTACAGCATCACTGATTGTACTGCTCTTGCTCCTTTTGCTTTTTCGTTTGTGCATCGATGAACCTATTCACTTTGATTAGAAACTTCACGAGCCTGTAGACCCCATAAATCACAGCCGCAGGAATAAATACTAAAATGAGAATCAGGATGAAGACAACCGGATCGTCTAATGCCGTTCGAAATCGACCAGATTCTTAATCGCTTTCGTCGTATATACGCTTGTACTCTTTTACCTCTTGGTTCAGAGCTGTCATTCAGGCTTTAAGTTCTATTGACCAGAACAGAGATTGTTTTCTTTGCACTAGTATAATCGAAAATATCATACATGAAATCGACATGCACTAAAAGATTGAGCCGTGCATATCTCAGTTGGAATGGATGAAGGGTCCCAAAAAGTGGCTCTTTGTGTGATGTGCTTTGGAAGGTAGTTACAGAAACAAGGGAGTTTCTGAAATGCTTATGAAAGCAAACGATATCTACTGATCCGAATGCAGGGGCCACAGTCTGATTCCATTGAGAGAGTAAGGCACTATATCTTGAGTCATTCGATCGATGCTGAAGTCAGATTACTTGCTCCGAAGAGTACTCGCACATCACATCTTGCAGCGGAGTCTCTAGGTTGTACTGTTGCGGAGATTGCAAAGACTATCGGATTTGTGAGAAACTCTGGTGAGAAGGACGCCAGTCCAATTCTGGTCACACTCTCTGGAGAAAAGAGAGTGAATCTAGAGAAATTAGCGCAATACCTTGGTGTTCCTCTTCCTACGCTACGTAAGATGAATGCAGAAGAGGTCAAATCGTTCACGGGTTATTCTATTGGAGGCGTCCCGCCGTTTCCTCACGATGCAAATGTCAGAATACTTGCAGATGAGTCCTTGTTTCGATTTGAGAGAGTCTGGGCCGCTGCGGGAAGCACCAACGCAGTCATGAAACTAAGTCCGTCTGTCCTAATCGATCTTGGGATATCCAGAATAGCTGTTTCAGACTAGGCTTGCTACACAGTCGAAGATCTATTGGAGATTCCAGTACAAGTTTCGAGAGCTCTCGATCAATACGATGTGTTCGCGCTTTTCATTGCGCATTGGCGATAGTGATAAATGAATAATTCACCGTTTCATACTGTTGAGCCAAAATGTCACTTACCGCTGCATCCCTGCAAAAGTACCCCTTCCTTAAAGAATTAGGCATCAAAGAGATCAATTCTGGCGCTTGTGCTGGGCCAGATGACTGGTCGGATGTTGAGGGTCGCGAACTGATGGATGTTGTTTCGCCAATCGATGGCTCTACTATTGCAAAAGTCGCTTTAGCATCGGAAAAGGACTATGATCATGTAGTTCAGGTTGCGCGCGAGAGTTTCCTCAAGTGGCGCTTGATTCCAGCACCGCAAAGGGGAGCGATTGTTCGCGAAATTGGGGACGAGCTTCGAAAACTCAAGGAACCACTTGGCAAGCTCGTGACTCTTGAGATGGGTAAGATACTTCAAGAAGGAATGGGAGAGGTGCAAGAGGCAATCGATATTGCCGATTTTGCTGTTGGTCTTTCGCGGCAGCTCTATGGGCTCACGATGCAATCGGAGCGCTCCCTCCATAGGATGTACGAACAGTGGCATCCATTAGGAGTCGTAGGGATAATAACCGCATTCAATTTTCCGATCGCTGTCTGGTCTTGGAATTCGATGGTCGCAGCAGCGTGTGGCGACACAATGGTATGGAAGCCGTCATCGAAAGTGCCGCTCATCGCAATCGCAGTGCAACACATTGTAAACAGAGTAATGAAAGCTCACAGCCAAACAGGCATTTTCACCACAGTCGTCGGAAGTGGCTCGGTGGTTGGAGAACGACTGATCAACGATGATAGAGTCGCCCTAATTTCATCTACTGGATCGACAACCATGGGCAGGCGAGTCGCCACGGCAACATCCAAGCGTCTAGCTCGTAGCATATTGGAACTTGGTGGAAATAACTCGATAATAGTAGCTGAAGACGCAAACCTCGACCTCGCAGTGAGAGCAATTCTATTTGCGGCGGTTGGGACTGCTGGCCAGCGCTGCACCACTACAAGAAGGATAATCGCGCAAAAGACGATCATTGACGATTTGACTACAAGACTGGTGAAGGCTTACAAGCAGGTAAGGATAGGAAATCCTCTTGATCCTGAAACGCTCATGGGGCCCTTGATCGATAGCAAGGCTATTGGTGCCATGATGAAAGCGCTAGAGGCACTGCCAAGCCAAGGAGGAAAAATCATCACTGGCGGCGAGCAACTGAATGGTCCCGGCTTTTATGTGACCCCCGCGATAGCGTCGGTTCCAGGAAACACGAAATTGGTTTGCGAAGAGACTTTTGCTCCCATTTTGTACGTGATGCCTTATGATACTCTGGAGGACGCAATAAGATTGAACAATGAAGTTCCACAGGGACTTGCTTCTGCAATTTTTACAGAGTCGCTAAAGAAGGCAGAGAAGTTTCTGTCTGCGGTTGGAAGCGACTGCGGGATAGCGAATGTGAACATAGGTACGACTGGAGCAGAGATCGGCGGTGCTTTTGGAGGCGAAAAGGAGACCGGCGGAGGAAGGGAGGCTGGATCTGATTCCTGGAAGCAGTACATGCGCCGGCAAACTACCACAATAAACTGGAGTAACGAGCTGCCGCTGGCTCAAGGAATCAAGTTCGGCTGACTGATACTCGGATTGAAGAAAAAGTGACAATCTAACCATGCGACTACGAGTCCGCCGAAAACCATTAGCCCTGTCAAGGCAGCTCAAGCAGTTAAGGTGTTGAAGGCTCGACCTTCACACCTACACTCTCTAGCAATCTTTTGTGAGAAGCTTCGTCAATCCACTCGACCTTGAGATACTCGAAAATCTCGCTGTCGCTCATCCCGATACGCTTTGCTTCCTTTACCGTGTGGCGATAGGCCTCTATCTCCACAGGACTATCTACGTATTCATATTCCGTGCTGAAGAGCTCCCTTCCGTCCATGAACTGCTTCACGTGAACCAGTTCGTGTATGATGTCAAGGTATAGGATTTTGAAATCACTGTTGTTCAGGTGATGAGTGCTGATTACCAGACTTCCATCGATGTCGCTGACTCCCATGTACCCAAACTTTTGTGGAAAGAAGCTCACCTTCAATTTTCTAAGAACTTCATCCGTCTTGTGTCCGAAAATAGATTTCACAGCCTCGATTTTATCAAAGCCTTGGAAGTAATCGGGAAATGGGTACTGAACGAGGTCAGCCCTGCGGTTTATCCTGACGCCCAATTTCTCAGACTGGAGCATATCTTCGTTTTCTTGGATCATTGTTCAACCGAGCGTTCCCGTAGACAACACCACAGTCATAAACAGTTCGGAGTTGAACCACTATGCATTTTACTTTCTGTTTTGAGAAGGTCTTCTGTGAATCTGCATCCTCTCCGTAAGTACCCAAGTTTTGCCATCATCCTTCGACTCCTCGCCGCGCCACGTGAACGAATCTGACTTGATGTCAGAGAAGACCCACTTCAATAGAGTGTCCTCCTGATCTTTTCCTTCAAGTACGATCTCGTTTTCCACCTGGTGACCCACGAAGGTTATGACAGCATTGCCTTCTGGAGTGATCCATACGCTGTGCCATGCGTCAGTCTCTGAATCGTAGAATCGGACAGTTGTCCCGGCTGGAACTGCCCTGTTGGTCTCTTTGTCGTGGTACATCCAGACATCCTGCACCGCCTTTCCGCCAAGAATCCAACCCCAGTGTAACTCTCCGCTCTGCACTTCCTCTGTCCCATCCGGCTTGAAGAAGCGATCTTCCAAGATGTCCCAGTCGCCGACGAACTGCCCGAAAAGCTTCAACTTATCTCCGAGCCCTGGATCTGGCCCGGTTGACAGCAGTCCATTGATTGTTAGAGCATCTTCTAAGCTCATCACATCATCCTCGATTGTTGGTAAGTTTCACTCATGCAAAGAGTTCGATGAATATGCCATTCGGATCCTGGATGTAAGCCCACCTGCTTGACTCGGTCTTTAAGTCGAGCACTGTTGGGTACCCGGCTTTCTTTGCTTCATCGAGCGCGCTTTGGAGATCTTCGACTTGAAAGGCAAGATGGTCCAATGATTCTCCGGCGATGTATTCCGTTGCATAAGGGCTACCCTTTTCATAATAGTTCAGTTCGATGGAAGGCCCGCCATCTTCGCTCACGAGGCTGACAACCTGCCCCTTTGTTGCCTTTATCTCTGATCTGCCTGCAACTTTCAGGCCAAGCAGCTTTGTATAGAACTCGACCGATTTTTCAAGATCCTTGACTCTGATTCCGGTGTACGTTATCTTTGCTTTCATTTACGTTCGACTCCTTTGACAATATTCATCTTCATATGTCGATAGTCGTCAAATGTCGGTAGTTGGTTGACTACTCTTTCGCGGCTCCTCTGGTTTCAATCTCAGATAAGGCCCGACAGAGCGGAGTACCTTGTTTTCCGCCTTGCGCAAGTGATCAACAAAGCTTGTTCGCGGAACTCCAGCCCTTTTTGCAATTTCCTCAGCCGTCGCGCTTCTCGGCATGTTGTAGTAACCGTTGTCGAGCGCCGTGATCAGGGCTTTGAGCTGCTTGTCAGTTAGATCTCCGAATAGAGTTGCTGTCGAGAGAACGAAGGTATCGCGGACAGACTCGTCAAGAACTGTCCTGCGTGAGACTACCTGAACACCAAACCTATCGAGGTCTTTGAAGAGGCTCTTGATGTCTTTCTCAGAGAAAGCGATGACCCTGTACCACTCCCAGCCCTGGGTGTAGACTGCTGGCTGAAGCTCAAGGCAGTTGTGCTGCTCAATCATTGGAACGGTCGGAGGCGGAATGTTGTCGCAGGCGCACTGCTGGAGGACGACCTGAAGGTTTGAGGTCGCATTCGACTTGCGTATCACTTTCGTGTTCAGCGCCCTGATCAGCTTTCTGATTCCTTGCTGCACCTGCTCGTTTTGGAGGTCTTTGTGAGCTATTTCCAGAATGTCCTTTCTCCAGTTGCACCAATGAGAGATCACCGTATCTGGATGTGTCTTCGAAAATTCGTTGTATGGGCAATCGTGCTGGAGTTTGAATGCGACTTCGTAGTGGGTCATGTACTTACGGTCGCGCAATCAACCCTATATTGACATAGCCGTCACACGTCGGTAGCTTGAAGTTTCAGGCTGGACGCGTCAAAACTGGGCGTCTAACGTCTCCACCTCAAATGCCGGTATGGTCTTCCTAGACCTGCGATGACAGCTGAGCTGTTGCTCACCCATCTTATCTCACAACGCCTTTACCAACGAGACCCTCGATTTCGTTTTCACCATATCCGAGCTCGGTTAGTATCTCTCTTGAGTGCTCTCCGTGCGCAGGTGGAGCCCGCCTAATCGATGTGGTAGATTCGGAGAACTTGACCGGAGTGCCTAATTGCTTCAGTTTCTTGCCAGTCCTCGGGTTGTCTATCTCCGTGACCATCTTTCTATATAGCACGTGCGGATCAGACAAAACCTCGGAAACTAGCGAGATCGGCCCAGCCGGAACGCCTGCCTTCCTTGCGATCCTTATCCAGTGATCCACCGGCATAGTTACGAAAAGCTCGTTCAGTAACGAGAGCAGCTCTTGCTTGTTTTTCATACGATCTGGGTTTGTCTTGAATTTAGGATCTGTTGCCCAAGAAGGCTTTCCATTCTCGGAACAAAAGTCAGTCCAGAGCTTGTCGTTTCCCACAGCCAAGACAAAGTACCCGTCGCTTGCTTTGAATGCTTGGTAGGGCGCTAGGTTTGGATGCATTGATCCCGCCTTCTCTGGATTTTTGCCTGTTGCAAAGTAGTTCATAGCCTGATGCGTCAAAAACGAAACCTGGACATCATGCATCGAAACGTCAATGCTCTGGCCCTTTCCGTTTAGATCCCTGTACCTCAGTGCTGCAAGTATGGCCGTGACCGAATAGAGTCCTGCTCCGAGATCTGCAAGAGGCACGTTTACTCTGACAGGCTGTCCTCCCGGTTCGCCGGTGAAGCTCATTATTCCGCCCATTGCAAACACGATGAGATCGTAACCTGGAAGATCCCTGTAAGGTCCTGTTTGCCCAAAGCCCGAAATAGAGCAGTAGACAATTTTCGGATTGATCTTAGAGACGCTCTCGTAGCCTATCTTTAGTTTCTCTGGCACACCAGGCCTGAAGTTTTGGATTATCACATCTGACCTCTGAACAAGTTTATAGAAAATCTCGAGTCCTTCCTTCGATTTGAGGTCAAGCGCGATGCTCCTCTTGTTTCTGTTTGCGCTCAAGAAATACGCGCTCTCGCCTTCAATCCTCGGTGGATACCAGAAACGTGTCTCGTCTCCCTTCTCAGGCTCTTCAATCTTGATCACGTCAGCGCCGTAGTCACCCAAAAGCATCGTGGCGTAGGGTCCGGCCATAACTCGCGAAAGATCCAATATGCGCACACCCTCAAGGAGCCCAGCCATTACAAGTCTGGAGGGCTTGTTTGCTCTAATGAAATATAGTTTATCGAAGGCTTTTGGAATCACTTATCAGTGAGCATGCTCTGCGAATCTTGATGCAGTACTCCATTCAGGAATTCGCAGCAGAGGCCGAGAAGAGTGTTCGGGAAAGCTCAAACGAAACTGAAATACTTCGAGGCATCAAGCCAAATCTGGAAAAGCTCCTCTCAAGCAAGATACCACAGGAAGCGTTCATCCCGCGTAGCGACAGATATGCGATGAACCTCGTCTACATGCCTGAAGACAGGATTTTCTCCATTGTCGCAGGAGTCTGGCAACCAGGCCAGACCACGCCCATACACGATCATCTCACCTGGGCGCTCGTTGGAGTCTATGAAGGCAAGGAAAACGAGTCTATCTACAGGCGCACGGATGATCGAAGCGACGAAAAGGTGGCAAAGCTCGAAAAGGTAAGCAGCAAAACAAACACGAAGGGCCACGTGACGGTTCTCGGGCAAGCTGGAATACACCGAGTGTCCAACGACTTTGGTATGCGCGCGTGGAGCATCCATGTTTATGGAAGGGACATCGGCGGCGTCGAGAGGCACAGCTATGACGCGGTGACAGGCTCGATTTCTATGTTCAAGTCAGGATATTGCAACGTGCTTAGAGACCCTGATCAATTCTAGTCCAACACATTTCGGTGGCAAGGACGAACTTCCCCTTCTGCTTCAAGAAATCTGTGCTGTCGTAGAATACCAAGACTCTCTTCTTGTTAACGCCCCCTGTCCTGACAGGGCCTAAATCGGTCGCCAGTTTTTCGACGAGAATCGAACTTTCCACCAACAGACAGCGACAGTCCACTTTTGCATAATATCGTTGAGTCGTAAAGCGAGCAGCGCAGTAAAATCTCATCATCGCATGGTGGTTTCAGGTCTTAGGATGAAAAGACATATGTTAATATATACATACGTGAATCGGTGCCACCAATGGCGGACGATCCTTCGAAGGAAATTCTTGGTAGCCTCTCTATTTTGGACAGGTTATTACCAATCTGGATTTTTGTTGCAATGGGAGCTGGAGTCCTCATCGGCTATGTCTTGCCGCAAACGGGACCTTTGATCAATTCGTTCCAAGTAGACTCCGTATCCCTTCCAATAGCGATTGGCCTGATTTGGATGATGTACCCACCGCTCGCCGCTGTCAACTACAACGAGATTGGCAAGGCGAAGACAGCAAAGAAGATAATGAGTCTTTCCTTGATTCTTAACTGGTTCGTCGGGCCGTTTGTCATGTTTGCTTTCGCTTGGATACTTCTTCCAGACCTTCCGTTGTTCCGCGATGGTATAATCATGGTTGGACTAGCGAGGTGTATTGCAATGGTTCTGGTTTGGAACATGCTTGCGGGCGGTGACAGCGAGTACGCCGCAGTGATAGTTGCTCTAAATGCCGCGTTTCAAATTGCTCTTTACTCAGTCTATGCGTATTTCTTCATCACTGTATTGCCTGTTTGGCTTGATCCGTCCGCGGCAGCAACCATCGTCAACATTAATCCATGGGACATTGCTCGCAGCGTGGCCATATTCCTAGGGATTCCTTTCGCAATGGGAATAGTAACAAGGTACTCGCTTCAGGGAAGGAAAAAGGATGAAAACTGGTACGAGGAAAAGTTTCTGAAAAGACTCAAGCCAACGGCGCTCATCGGTCTTTTGTTCACTCTTGTGGTAATGTTCAGCCTGCAAGGAGATTACTTCGTCCAGCTTCCTTTGGATCTAGTCAGGGTCGCGATTCCACTCGTTGCGTATTTCCTGGTGATGTTCGTGTTCTCCTACGTTCTATCCTGGAAGCTGAAATTCTCATATGAAGAGACCGCCACCACTGCGTTCACCGCTGCTAGCAACAATTTTGAGCTCGCCATTGCTACTGCAATTGCCGTTTTCGGACTGAGTTCGAGCCAAGCCTTTGCGACAACTGTCGGGCCGCTGATTGAGGTACCTGTGATGATCGGACTGGTTTACGTTTCGCTATGGCTCAAGCCGAGATTGTTCAACTTCCCGCGGAACAAACCGGCAACTGGAGAAAAGACTATGGAGCAGGTGGCCGAAGAGAGGTTAAGGAAATGAACGTCGTCCAGAGCAAGTCGGTTCAAAGACTGATTCAGCTTGGAGTCTGCCAGCCGTCAGACATCAAACGTGCTATGATAGAAGCTGAAAAACTCTCTACGCCTGAGAACTCGTTGAAGATTCGTAAGATTGAGAGGACCTTTGGACTGCTCGGTGATTCAAATAGGATCAAAATTCTTTTTCTGCTTTCAAAGAGAGAAATGTGTGTTTGTGAGATCGAAGCGGCGTTGAAGCTACCACAGCCGACAGTATCTCACCACCTCGGTCTTTTGGAGCAGTCCGATTTACTGCAGCGGAGCAAGAGGGGAAAGTGGGTGTTTTACAAGGTGAACGAGACCCCGTTGGTCCAGCTCGTCCAGAAAATGATCGAGGCCGACTAGATTGTCCCCAGTATCCGAAATTTTGTTCATTTGTGTGGAAAACTCCAGCCGCAGCCAGATGGCGGAAGGTTTCGCCAGGGCAAAAGGGATAAACGCAGCTAGTGCTGGCACGTTCCCAGCTAAGCAGGTCAATCCTCTCGTGGTGAAGGCCATGAAGGAAAAAGGAATTGACATCTCTTCGGCGCGACCAAAGTCAGTCACGGAAGAAATGGTGGAAAAAGCAGGGACGGTGGTGCTCACCGACGCATCCTTGGAAGAGCTACTTCCAAAGAATATTCGAAAGAAAATAGGAAAGAAACTCGTGATATGGTCCATCTCGGATCCGCAGGGACAACCCATCGAAGTGGTCAGGTTTGTTCGGGACAACATCGAAAGAAGCTTGAACAGCCTTCTGGAGAGAGAATTGAAGTGATTACTCCTCAAGAGAACGAATTACTATTCGTGTGCGTCGAAAACGCAGGACGATCCCAGATGGCTGAAGCATTTGCGAAAAAGTATCATTTGAATGCCTCAAGTGCTGGCACCATTCCGTCAGTGAAGGTGAATCCTGTCGTTGCAGAGGCAATGAAGGAAAAAGGGGTGGACATCTCGAAGAATGTCCCGAGGTTGCTGACAGCCGAGATGATACAAAGAGCTAGCTTGGTAGTGACCATGGGCTGTTCAGTAGAAGAGGCCTGCCCCAAACCAATTCTGGCTCAGATGCAAAAGAAACTTGTTGACTGGAACCTAGAGGATCCCAAGGGGAAATCCATCGACCAAGTCAGGAAAATCAGAGATGAGATAGAGGCGCGGGTGAAAAGACTCGCAGATGAGTTCTGAACCACATTCTTGTAATCTGCAAGTTCGACGAGATAAAGAGCATCATTTCACGCGAGCAACATACGTTGAGTAGATTGTGCAGAACCAGCAATTCTTGAAGGCTATAGCTTCTCCCGTGTCCTAAAGTGATTATCGAAACTGAAGATCGTGACAGGAGCTCGATAGTCCGCTTAACTAAATGATCCTTGAAGTAAAGTGAGTCATGTAGGGGGAGGCCTTCTTGTTGTAGGAGCATGGGGCCTCATTCAGTCTCTTTTTCGCCTCGGCCCCTTCTGTGCTGGGACGCTCGGTGGAGTGCAACTCCTCAATCTGCCGCCCGCATACCTGATGCGAGCAATTAACACATTCAGTTTACTACTTGGAGTGATCGGAGTACTTGTGATCATTGGTCTCCTGTTGATGAGAAGTTGGGAATATTGGGGCACTCTTGGTATTGCGGTTACGACGATAGCCTTTGACACCTGGGCGCTCATCATAGTTGCACCGACAGCAGCAATGGGGATCGTAGTGCCCTTCATCTTGCTGATTTACCTCCTACCCAGACACTCCAAGTTTGCGCCGAAGGTGAGCCGAACATGAAATCGCTCGTAGCGTATGGCATGAGATACGGCTCCACATCCAAGATAGCATCTTTCATCGCCACTGTACTGAGAGAGGAACACATTGACGTTGAGGTTGTCGAGCTGACAAACAAGGAAAGGCCGTCTTTTGACCTGAGTGAGTACGATCTCATTATAGTGGGAAAGAACAATTGCAAGCAAGAAGGCCGCGTTCTTCGTGTCGTGCTCGACTGCTCGCGAACCCGACAAGAGACAGCAGGCGAGGATCGACTATCTGGAGAAAGTGATAAACCGCTACCATTGATTAGTCCCATCGCACTCGACCTATTCGGTGGATACTTCGACTTTAGTGGG
>JAKAPU010000043.1 GCA_021806865.1 archaeon | reverse complement strand
AGGGGAGTATACTGATCCGCTGAGACTGGAAGCAGTCATGAAGCGCTACACTTCCGGCAACAAAACTGTCAGACGAATATACATCACGGAAAAGTTCAATGAAAAAGACGATCTCGACAGGTATGATAGGGCCTTGGTGAATGACCAGAGATATTGCATTGTGACCATCAGATTACTCCCGAAGGCGACCCTTGTCCTCCATGCAGAGAAATAGCGATTTGCCGAGAACGACTTGCAAGGTTCTTTACGCAACATAGCCTAATGACCAGAACATCCGCAGGGGGAAGGGGGTAGTGAAAGTAGGTGTGTGGTGCCTCCCACGGTCAGAAACGTAGCTGGTTTCCTGCTAGAATTGGTTAAATCCGCCGCGCCCTCATGGCGGAAGCAAAAGTGATGAGAGATTCAGGAATTCATCTTGAAGGGTTCGAAAAGCCGTATGCGTTATCACGACTTCCCTGGACAAGGCATTCCCATCCTATTCGTTCACGGACTAGGGTGTGCAGGCTCTTTCGACTACCCTCAGGTCGCAGCTCAAGCTGAATTGTCAATGCATAGGCGCGTTCTCGTCGATCTGCTTGGTTCAGGTTTTAGCGACAGGCCAGACAATTTTGGTTACCAGGCGAGTGACCACGCGGAGTACCTCTTGGACTTCGTATCCTATCTAGACCTTGACGAGTTCATTCTCTATGGCCATAGCTTTGGAGGCGCTATCGCGCTCAGTCTTGCAGACCGTTGCAGTAATCGTATGCGCAGAATCATCCTGAGCGAGGCAAACTTGGACAGCGGTGGTGGATCAACAAGTAGATCCATTGTAGCCTATGGTCTCGAGGGTTTTGTTGACAGAGGCTTCCAAAACATCATTCTGGAAAATCAGAAAGCCTCGAATGAAATGTGGGCGGCCAGCTTGTCTGTATCTTCTCCCAAAGCAGTTTACCTCGCTTCGAAATCGGCAGTCGAAGGGCAAACACCTTCGTGGAGAGAGATACTCTACTCACTCGATTGCCCACGGACGTTCATATTCGGCGAGCATTCATTACCAGATCCCGATATGCAAGTGCTGAAAGAACACGGCTTGCGTATCGAAGTTGTCAAGAACGCGGGACACTCGATGGCGTGGGAGAATCCGAAAGGGCTAGCGATAGCAATCAGAAACGGAATTATGAATGGATAGTTGCCGGGGGTGGGCACGTCCAAATCCCACCCGCTGTCTTATCCGAAAGACTCCTTCGCCCGCGAAACGCAGCGTGGAATGTAATTCCCTATTGGGGTTCCGCTGGAAGCGGAACAGGTGGGTGGAGCACCTGCAGTCGGAAGAGCCGAAGCCAGGCGCTACGGCATCCCTGCCAGGGAGCTGCCGGTTGAGCTCGCACTCTGAAAGACGGCCTCCGTGGTGCCTCTTCACTTCGACGACCCGTGCCTGCCCGAGGAGGTAGTCGATGTGCCACCTCAACCTCTTCTTCATCCTCAGATGTCGCGCAATCCTGGCCTCGAGGCTACGCCTGGCGCTCCCCGTGTAGACGTAGTAGCCTGCCGGGAAGGCGAAGCGCCCCAGATGGCCCACATCGATAACGTGCTTCCCTCTCAGCCGAATGACGAGCTGGTATAAGCCCGAGTCGGCAGATGGGGAACTGTGCTCCACAGTGGTCCCCCTGCCTTTGGCGCGTTCGGTCTGATACTTCATACTCGGAGGCCCGCTCATTGGCTAATCGAAAGATGGCATTACGTCTCTTGCGAGCAGCGATAGGAATTCCAGGTAGTCGCGTTCCCGCTGGAAGCTGGTCACAACTTAGGACACGCCTAGACAGCGGCCCGGGCAATTCTCTGAACATGTTCGCCCTTTTGGTCGAGAGCTTAGTTCCACGAAGCACGCGAACGACGGAGCACTCGGCCGCCCGTACAAGCCGGACGCCTTCGTCACTTCGGCCTTGGCGGCCAGGAAGTCCTCCGGCTTCTCTTGGGCTATGAAGCAGATGTCGGCATGCTTTCCGGCGAGATTCAGCATCCTGGGGCCTTTTCCACCGAACAACAGCGGAGGATGGGTTTCTGTACAGGCTTCGGGAGAAGAACGGCTCCTTTGGTCCTGTAATGTTTGCCGTCAAAATCCACCTCTGGCTCGGTCCAGATTACGCACGCTGAGAAACGCTTCTTCAATTGCAAGATAAATTCGAAGTCTGAAATCCTTCAAAACCCAAACGTGGAAGATGATTTTAATCTCGATCTTCTACGAAAGCAAAATGTGTTTATCGCATGATTAGAGCATATAAGTTATTCGAAGTAGTCTACTTTGACTCCAAGTAGTCTACTTCGAGCCTCATAATAACTTGCTCTAACCAATCTTCAGTAGATCCGATTGGCGAACGATTTGAGCGTCACGATTGTTTCCGAAATGAGCCCCACTTCGGGCAGATGTCCATCATGTGGCTCGCGCATGATTGAGAAAAGGTGTTACAAGTGCAAGTTCTGCGGCGTATGCGGGAGTCGTTGGGAAGGAGCAAGCTGTCAAAATTGCTTCCCCATTTCTCAGGAGTATCCCGCAGATAGTACCACCAGTAGTGTTGAGGGAGAGGCTGCATTAGAAAGGAGGGAAATGGCAAGACTCCTCGGCCGAAACATCACTCAGACTGAGCACAACTTGTACAAGTCTTTGTCTTTCGATGGGAATAGAGCAAGAGTACACCTGATGGCAGAGAACGCAGTATCCACCTGGTCAATCCCAGACTCCGCCAAAAAGAGAATCTCAGAGAGCATCACCCAGCTTGTAATGAGGGAGTTCCGGCATGGATGGGATCCAAAGGTCAAGCTAATCTTGGCTTCGCTACTTCGAAAAGAGGCAGCCGGCCTTGGACTGGATATTCAACAGGTGACACGCGCCCTTGCTGTCATGGGATTGAACGTTCATTTGCACCTGAGGGAGGCCTCGCAGTGGCTCGTAATCGCAGCGGTTGATTCTACTTCTTCTTCGTTCGAGGTTTATGTGGGAGGATCGAGGCGCGGGACTAAAACATCGCAAATTACCGAAATCAATGGTCGTTGGTCTTCTTGGTTAGAAGCTCACTGCTACCCGAGACATTCGAAAATTTTCCGGACTCGTGTCCCTATCTATCTCAGCGATGCCATCGATGATGTAACTGAAATTAAGGTACGCGGTGGTGTCATTCTAGAATACTCGAGAAAAAACAGCGCAACCCAAGTTGACCACTCAACGCTGAGAGTCAAGGTTGGATATGATAGATCTTTCTACGCTTTCAAGTCGATGAAAAAGATGCTACTCGATGAGGACATTTCCTGCCGTATAGAACTCGACCGAGCTAACTTTGCAAAAAAATTCATGCTGGATAAGGGCAGGTATCCTCTATCTTCAGAACTTGCCAAGGTAGCAGGATGCGCGCTCGCAATAAACACACTATTCCTCCAAAAATTCAAGGAGAAAAAAAGCGAGGGGAGATCTTGGAAGACAGTCGCTCTTGAGGCTCTGCGAGAGGCTGACGAGGAAGTTTTCTCGTCGCTTCCCCGATTCCGGAGAGGAGTCGTTCTCATGACGTTCCGAGACTTGATCAATTCAACTGGCAGGAAGCAGACAAGGCGTGACTTGGAGCACACCGGCATCAAAGGAGTTCTCGTCCTGTCGGAGTTTGAGGATGAATCCAAGGTGAACTGAAGGAAATGTTGGCAAAAGAAACTCCAGAGGAACTACCAATCGAGCAGTGCGAGATACACCCCATGGCCGTGATGCGGTTTTCTTACGAAAAAGACATCGACGGACTAGTCGAGAGCATTGGAAAACACGGGCAGCTCGAACCTGGGAGAGCGGTAGCAAAACAAGACGGCAAAGGCTATCTCGTTTACATAGGCGGAAGGAGGCTCCACGCCTGCAAGAGGCTGTATTCGCAAAGGGGCAAACTGAAGGTCTACAAGGCGTACATCGATGAGGGGCTGACTGAGAAAGACATCGTCGCCCGGGCAATCGCTGAAAACGCCACCGACAAAAAGCAGCGTACGGACATCGAGCTTCTTGAGGAGCTCCACTACCTCTCATCTCTACCCTTCTCGCACAATGAGGTGAAAGAGCTGGCTCTGGCAGGAGGGATGGGCAAGGATTCGCTGAGCAAGAAAATGAGCCTCTTCGAATTTCTCGAGGCCGAGGAGTTTGAGTCCCTCCACAAGATCGAGGAAGAGACAGGATTCCAGTTCAAGCTCGGGCACCTGACCGGAATATGGAAATATTCCGGGGAGGACAGAGCAGTTTTCTTCGCGGCATGTTCCTGCGCCGCGGCCAACAACTGGAGCGTGGAAGGCCTGAACGAGGACCTGGTTCTCGGAGCCGCCCCAAACGCTCTCAGCATTCCATGGTTCTCAAAATTGTTCCCAGAGCTGACATCGAGAAAAAACAAAACTGAGCCGAGCAAAGAGCCACAACAGAGACGAACCAATGTAGACAGAGGAAATTCGGAGGAAACTAGAGACAATACCAATGACACTCACGCAAAGAAAGAGGACGATGAGCAGGCGACCACTGAATCAGACCAGAATGGAGAACACGAGGACGATCCGCTGGATACCATCCTGAAGAATTCCGCTAACACTGGCAGATACCTGTACTATGTTTCGTGCAAAAAGTGTGGTGCAGAGATACCATTCGATTACAATTTGCAAACCAAGGGAAGCCCCGTCGCCACCACTTACGAGTTCAAAGATGATGGTAAATCAGACGGAGTGCGTATCGCTCTTGACTCGAGATACGAGGGCAGAATCGAGTGCACAAAATGCCAAGCGAAATTGAAACTCGTCCTGATTCCGGACGGAGAGAATGTCAGGACTTCCATGGAGGAAACTAAGGACGAAGAAGAGACACCGGCAGGGCAAGTAATCGAAGCGTCCGTGACGACTTACAGCCTGGCGTTCAAACAATTCCTTGTCATAGATCAGGGAAAGTGGTACATCTATGACTCTCAGCTTGGAAGGAGGATCCCAATGACTGAAGATGATGTGAAGAAGCACAAGTCGTCTTTGCGTCAGGGTTGACCGATTGCGATGTCAGTAGAAGTTCCAGAGAGTGCACCCAACGGTAGTGCCGAGCAAGATCGTAGCAGCTCGGTGCAGCAGAACCTATTCTCGATTGATCAGAGAGATCCTCAGAAATTGATCCGTCTCCCTCCAACATGGAACTCGGGCTCAGCTAAACAAGTCTCTCCAGGAACCAAAACTGAACTAAGGGAGAAAGCCAAGCGATTGAGGAGAGCGCACAGGAAGCAGAAGGACATCGCGATTGAGCTTGGCGTGTCTCAGCCAACGGTTTCTCGTTTGCTGAATGTCTCGGACGGAGCGGACCCACATAGAATGGAAAAATCCAGGGAATTCAAGGTCAGCGCCACTGTTGACACAGTATTACTCGCGATAGCCCAAGGAGGTGCAATAAGTGCGAGAAGGATTCCAAAGCGCGTATATTATAGACTGGCTCGTTGTGAAGTCCTGAAAAAGAGCACTGTTCCAAGGTACTATGTGCTGACAATAGCAACAATAAGCAAACTTGCTGCTGGTAGACAGTCCAGTTTCATCCGATTCTGTCTTTTTGACATTCTGCAATTTGATAAACTTGATGTCGATCAGTTAGACGCGAAGCTCGTTAAGATAAGAGAAATGTGGAAACGAAGAAGGGGCGCATAGCGACCATTGGATCGGAAAAATTATTCACCAACAGATGATGAATATTTCCGAGCTCAGAATTATTCACCAACAGATGGTGAATAAATTACCGTCGATTCGATTACGGCGGTAACAGGGGCCCGAGGCTTTCAAGTGCTGGACAGTAATGTTGGATCGATAATCTGAATTGTCGCATTCAGGAAAGAACTGATTTCTGCGTGGCTAACTTCGAAGGCTCAGATTGATAGTATTCCGTTACTCGATCAGCGCGAAGATTTTTCCTTCTTTTATGCAGTCCGCATCTTCAAGCCTCAAGAGAGTGATAGGACATTCCTACCAGCAGTGGCAAAATGGCGATGATCGGAACGGGAATCGTCATACTCATCATAATCGCAGTAGCACCTTTCGTTGGCACCTTCTTCCTCACGGGTGGAACTCAAGCATCTTGGCGAATTACGGGCAACGATCTGGGTACAGGGGTTACCCTGATCCCGAGCGGATGCACTAGCGTTAACCAAAACGGTTGCATTTCATTGCCCACCTCTGTCATCGGAGAATTCAACCTTGCAATGAACTTCTTGGACGGGATAGGTGCGATGATTGGAATCGTGCTGATCATCATCGGCGCGATAAAGATGGGCACGGGAGCTATCGAAGACAACCTGTGATTTGATCTGTTTTAGGCGTACGTGATCAGCGAGTCATGAACAGGGTCGGCCGAATCAGATCGAGGTTCCTTCGTTGGAGCATCTACATGGCAGAGTTCATGATGGTGCTGCTCGCAATAGCAGCTGTTGGATCCCTTTTGGCATCTGCTCAGAACACCCCCAACCTGAGTTTGAACGTGGCGGCTTCTTGCAACCCGTACGCTGGAACCTTCTCTGAAGGACGCGGTCCTGGGGAAAACAGCGCAATGATAAACGGCAGTATTTCTATAGTTGGTAGCGGGTACAGCGGGCCTATCACTTTCAACGGCACTGCGAAAATAATACTGTATGGCTCTTCAGGACAGGAGTATACTTCTTACGCAACGCTGAACAGATACGACCGTCTGGCACAGTTCAACCCAAACACTATCCAGTATCCAGCGCAAAGTGCCGCGACGTTCACTGCCGAGGTCGTGTACCCGACCACATGGCAAGCTTCAGAGTGCACTTCTTATGTGATAATAAACGCAGTTGATCCTAACACTGGACAGATTCTAGGAACAGGCAACTCTTCAGGTACGGGTTATTCAACCAGCACCGGTAGTTTCCTTGGAGGGGATTATATCACTAGGTACATTGTGACTCTGCCGACTATCCCAGATTCATTCTTTGGCATTCCCCTTGACTTCGGAGGATCGCCAACACAGAACGGTTACGGATTTCCCATCGTCACAGGCGGCCAGATATTCCAAGAGCTGTTCTACGTAAGCATCATCGGCCTCATTGGCGCTGCGATGCTCTCTGCTATCCTGAGTGGATTTGGCAACATCGGAGGCGGAGAGGGCGGAAAGAGCTCGATATTCTACACCATCCTTACTGGCTCTGTGTTCGGACTGTTTGCAATAATCATCATGCTTCCGCTCTACAACATCTTTGCCGTTATGGTGAATGGTCTTTCCTATTGGATACTCAACCCTAACATGCCCACGTTCAATGGCGCTGCAGTGACAACGAGCGATCTGATGTCAAGAGGCTTCACCGTAATCAACGCTCAGGGAGTTCTCAGTAGTGGCCTTTGGGGCATTATCACAGGCTCATTTGGTGCAGGCCTCAATGTCATCGCAATGTTTGTCCTTTGGTTGATGATTCAACTGATCGTTCCACTTGTCGGCGTGGCAAGGATCTTCCTGATGGTTGCGTTCGTCGCGATAGGTCCTATAATAATCATACTAAACATCATTCCTCTCACAAAGCATCTCGCGGAGACTCTAATCTCTGCGATAGTAGGACTCATGGTCGCGGCGCCCGTTTCTGCGGCATTCATAGCTCTCGCAGACAAGATAATCACTCCCGGCGCAGAGCCGTACGGAAACCTGCTTGTCCCCGGGAACGGTGTGATGACCTTCATCATAGTTGCTGCAGGTATTCTTGGAGCTGCGTTCATCCCAATGGTGCTTGCGCCAATAACGGGATTCTTCTTCCAGACGCTCTCGCAAGTGGGAATGGGAACAGCGATGACAGCGGCCACTATCGCAACTGCTGGCGCTGGTGGGGCAGGAGTTGGGTTTGTTCAGGGAATGTCGGGAGGTTTACAGGCAGCCACATCCATGGGAAGAACCGGGCTTTCGAAGCTTGGCATGGGACTCTCCCAAGGAATGAAAGGTGTTGCAGTGGTTACGCCTGATCTGGCAAAGAACATGGGTCTCATGATGATTGGAGGAGTAGCAGGACTGGCGGGGGCTTCACAAGCTGCCAAGCACATAGGGATACTAGGCGGGGGACACACATCGTTTGCTGACATCGGAGCGAAAGCCAAGGGCAACGTAGCGGCGGGAAATATTGCCACTCAGCTCAGTGGCATTCATCAGAACTTATTTGGAATGTTAACCACCCCTCTTCCAATGAACGCGAATTGGGGCGCACTGGTCAATGCAAGTGGAAAAGCATTCAGCGCTCCAAAGGTCAATCCGGATGCCACTTCTGATATTGTCCAAGGAATGCCAAACAAGATAACGAGCTCTGCAAAGGAAATCTTTCAGAAGTGGAAGAGTTTGTCCCGCGATCAGGCGTGGAGCGAACTTGAATCTCACAACGTAATTCCCAAGGGCATTACAAAGGATAACCCGTACACCTCGAAGCCGGTAGACAATTTCATAAGCACGATGAAGGAGCGCTTAGCGAATCTGAACCCAAACAATGTCGACGACGCAAGGCAGATCGTAAGGCTCAAGAACGGTCTAGACATTGCTCAGCACATGGGCAGAGTGCCGAGCTCCGAAGAGTTGAGTAGGCTACTGTCCTAACGCTTGACATGTGTGCGGATCATAGCAGAAAAATATCATGTATCGAGGCATTAACTTCAGTTACTTCGTGATATAAAATAATGAGCATATAGCTCAAGATAATGAGCACATGACTCAGAGCAAATCCACAAACTGATCTACAGTCAAGCCCGATTCAACTATGATTGCTCTTAGAGTACCCTTTGGTATTTCGGCGTCATTGGGAACTACGGCAATTTTCCTTGTTTCTCGATTTACAAGAATAATGTGGCTTCCACGCTGTCTCGCATAAACGTATCCTATCTTTGCGAGAGCTTTGATAACTTCCTTGGCAGATACCACGGGTAGCTTTGCGGTCAAGCGTTCACTTCAACGGTTTCTTCACTAACAACCTTGGGAAGAGGCCAGCCTTCCTCTTTCAAGGTCTCCAAATAACCTTCTATAGCTTCCTTCACTCTATTCAGCGCTTCATCTTTTGTTCTACCATTTGACACACAACCTGGCAGCTCAGGCACCCTTGCGATGAATACGCCGTCCTCGTCTTGTTCCAGGAGAACTTTGAAATGCCTTGGCATTGTTTTCCTTCATTCACTATACCATGCTTACGTTTAAAGTAATCCTGCTTCTTGAAGCGAAATGAATATCCTGGGAGATTTCGGCCAGGTCTCACCTGCTAACTCCCTCAAAAAGAAGGAAAAGCACGCGCTACCGGAATCACGAATTAATTGACCTTAGAATTTTGCTCATTTCGAAAAGGTTAGCGCAACTGGTCTTAGAAACCATTGCTTGTAGTCTTTCGGGCGAGGGCCGTTTGCGTCCTCAAGATAGTCTATGTCCGATCTCTCCAAGAGCCTTATTTTGAATTCGTCCGGAAGGATTGGTTGGCTTATCAGCCCAAAGTGAATGAAAAATTTCTCATAATCGTCGGGCGTCATCCCTTCGGTGTCGCTATACAATGTATTCTGGTCGTTTCGGACAAGTGCGCTCTTGGCACTTGTCACTCTAGCCAAGAAAATCAAGTAGTATAGCTTGGCGCAGTTAAGCTGCATTTCGTATGGAAACTTGGGGAAATCTGAGAGATAAATTCTCTGAGGGCTCTGGCTGTATGTTTGGTCCTTCGGATGATATTTCAAAAGTTCCGGATACTCCTTCTCCAGTAGCTGGTTCAGGACGTGTACTGGTTTATGCCAGAACGCATCACCCTGACCAATATTGTTGATTTCTCTGATCGATTTGTTTTGCTTGAATGCAATGTCGAAGAGATTCTCAATCTCATGCCTGTACGCGAGGTAATATTGCTGAAACACTTTCATCGCGGTGGTGGTCAGGACATCGCTCTGAACAAGGTGCAGATACCACTTGAGTAGCGGTTTGTTCCAAGCGAACTCTTTGTCTCGCAGACGTATCCTGACAGATTCTATTCTTGTCCCTGAAGAATAGCCAATAGAAAGAGTACTGTCATCCTCCGCTTCCACCATCTTTACAGAGGAAAGAGAGATCCCTCCTATCTGGTTAGACTTCCAAAGTAGCGAGTCGTTTGACAGATAAAGAGTCGCTTCCAGCTTTGCGTCACCAACCAGTGCCTTAGTCGGCTCGGGAGGAGACATGCAATCCCTACACCAATCGTAGAGTTTCAGGTTCTGTCAACACCTCTGGGGATATTGCGTTGACTGACTTCCATCTGCTCTGAGGATTACCTCTACAGTTTGCTCCTTCATAGGATTCCTCATCACAACTTCGCTTGAAAGTCCGATTGGCTGGAACCGCATGGAGAAAAACTTCTCCCAGCCTCGCTTCATTATGTTGATCCCCGCATTCTTGTCACGATCAACTCTTTGGTTGCACTGAGGACAGTACTGGATTCGGTTCTCTTCGGGAGACATCTTGCTCCCACACGTCGAACACTTCGCAGATGTGCCTCTCGCATTCACGTAAACGACGGGCAAGCCCAGTCGTCCGGCTTTGTAATCTATCTGTTTTTGGAATTCGCCATACGCCCAAGAGTTCATTCTCGAACGGTAATTAGGACCTTTTCCATTGCCATTTATGAACAAATTGCGAATACCCTTGATATCTTCCAGCGCAATAGCAAGCTGGTTCTTTAGAGCGTACTTGACAATTCTGGCTGAAACCTTGTGAATTTCGGCTTGGCACTTGCAAGCTTGTAGCTTGCCGTACTTAGCAAATATGAGCTTTTGGATCCGAGCGTCATTTCTTTTGAAATGCCTCTTGACTTCTCGATACTTTTGGGTCATCGCGACGACATCCTCCATTGGAAATCGCTTGAGGTTACCAATTGAATCAGCAGTTTGAATATTCCCTTCATTAGTATCTATTCCTATCACGCCCTTGCATCTTATCGTATCAATTTGCTTCTTGGATGTATACGAAATGCTGACTGAGTTAGTACTAACAGTGACTGAACGAAGTTCAGTTCCCACGATTTTCTTCAGAACATATTCATTAATGGGAATCCTTGTCTTGTACGGAAGGACGATGAACCTTCCTTCAAGCCTGAGGGTCAAACCCCTGCAATTAGTGAACATTGGCTTCTTGCAGTATGGTGTCTTCGAATGCTTTCCTTTTTTTAGCAGCTTTCGAAAGTTAGAGAGAATGCCGCTTGCTCTCGAGATAGCATTATTCTTGTACGCTGAAGGAACGTCGTATTTGCTTAACTCTGGATAGCAAGAATAGCGCAAAGACATGAAAGACGTTGTATTTTGAGCGAGTCCTATCCTAATGCAATCGTTCAGCATTTGTCGGAAAGTGTTCATTAGAAAATACAGTCTTTCATCAGGGGAGAAGTCTTGCTTGACAGATAACACTATTTGCGCAGGTTGTACCCGACTTCGCGTCTTGTCCGAACTGCTCGTATCAACCTTCGTAGAATGAAGTTTCATTTAATCTTCCAATTCCTTGCTTTCACTTAACAAAGGCCGGAATCAGGCGCTATCTACGCGCCACCCTTTCCGGCCAAACTAAAGATGTGTCTTTTGTCTTTACTTCTTCCTGTTTTCCACATCCCTTCAAAGGGACATACTACTCTACCGTTTCTATTTTCATGGGTTTGCTTTTCTCCGCGTTCGGACGAAGCAAACATCACTTATAGGACTTCCTTCTATATAATAGTACTGAAGTTGTGGTGAGCCAAAGAATGCCCCGTGGGCTTTCCTTCCGAAACTGAAAGTTCGCCGCAAATGCAGCAATGTTGCGTCTCATCCTTCCTGCGTTGCTGCGTGCCAATGAATATGGTCTCGAAGTATTCTTCCAATATACCATTTTTTCGTGCATTCCTCTTCTTCTTGCTCTCGCTTCTCGAACGAGCATTCCGGCAATGTTCTATTCTTGCTGGTCTGATTTCTTCGAAAAGAAACAGTGTGCCTGTCATTCGCTCCTATAATTTAGGCGTTTGCACGTAAAACGAACTTCACTTTGCTCCTTGAATTCGGTGCACTTATAGATAGGCCGATCAGGCATCAAAATTACTTTCGTGAAATATGATTTTACGCAGGTTACTGATTTAACCTCTGGCACGTCTTCATCATTCCTTCGTTTTAAGCAATCAAACCATCTCACTTTCGTCCCATGAGCTCGCAACAAGAAACCTTCGACGAGACTGTCCCTATGGTATGGTTCCGCGATGTAGGAATCTACAACCTGCGCGCGGTACCGACGCCCATTGGTTTTTTCAGCTTCAGGGAGCTTCTGTTTATCGGACTAGGAGCTGCTCTCACAGTCGGTGGCGTGGCAGTATTTTGGGGCAACATCATAGAAGAAATTATCTCAGTCGCCCCTCTGAGTTTCATGTTTTACTTTGCAAAGAAGAGAATCAAGATGCTTCCTCCCGAAATGTCTGTCTTTGCGTCCTTGTTTGGTAACGGGGAAAAGAGACCATCATCCGCAAAGCTGGACGGAAAACAGCATGCGAAGAAGTACAAGGATCAAGGGGTACTGCCAAATCCCGCCATGCAGATTACGTTTTCAGAGAAGAGGCCTGTGCCAGCTCAGGTGAGCCTGGTGGTTCCCTTCACTGGAAAGGAAGCCAAACCAGTAGTGCTCTTCCTTGACGGTCAGGAAGTGGAAGGCACCAAGACGAGTCCGTTGAGAATAGACGAAGAAGGAGTGCACTACATGCTCAACTTTGTGCCCGATGCCACTGATGTTGGAACTCACAAGGCACAGATCAGATTCGCAGGAAGTACCGTCGCTATCCAAGAATTTCCGCTTGAAGTCAGATCAGAATCCGTCAGCGTGATTTAGTGAGTTGCACATGGAAATCTACAAGCTGCAACCAATCAACTACGAAATGATGGAACCCAAGAGAAAGAAGGATGTTGTTTCAAATTTTGTTGGCTTGGTCTCCTCACTAAATTCCCCTGTGCAGATGATAATCACAAAGGAACCTGTGGGCTTGCAGATGTCTCCTAGCGAGGTCCTAACTTCTTTTCCTGCTAGATTCTACCTTGTTAGCGATGGTCCAATAGACAACAACCTGGGTGCATTCGGCTACACCTACTCGAAGCTCCGTGACCCGCCATCGTATTCATTAGAGTTTGCAAGAAGTAAGTACGTTGTGCTGAAGGACAGAAGCTTCGTCAAGGGCTATACAGTTACACAGCTATCCAGTTTTTCAAACGTTGGATTCATTACGAACTTGCTAGACTATGTGGATAGGATCTATGTCTCGATATTTCCGCTTCCGCGGAGGGAGATGAAGTCCAAGGTCGAAAGGTACAAAGGGCTCCTCCAAGAAAAGTGGACTCTTTCGAACAAGAAGAGCGAAGATCTCTCGTTGGAAATTGCAAGAGCCGATTCAGCGCTCAAGGGAATCGTAGACGGGACCGAGAAGCTTTTCAGGATTAGATTGACTTTCGCTGTAAAAGGTTCCACATTTCAAGAACTGAAGTCAAGAGCAAGGACCTTCCTCGAACTCATTCTTTCTTCTTCAGTGAACGAAATGGACTCTCCCCGTGGTGAGTTGATACAGACCCAGCTTGCCCTTGGCAGAGGTAGATTTTCTGGCGCAGACCTCTACATTGTCACTAGATCGATCCCAGCACTGTTTCCCTTCATCAGCGCGGAGATGGTGGATGACTCAGGAGCTTTTCTGGGGATAAACTACAACACGGGCGGACCGATTATGTACGACCCTTTTTTGCGAAGCAACTATAACATGGCGATAGTTGCGAGGACCGGAGCGGGCAAGTCTATGCTTGTCAAGACGTTTGTTTCAAGGTTCCTTGGAAAGTACCCGGATTCGGCTGTTTTCATCATAGAGAGTATAGTCAAGCCAGAGTATACTAGAGGAGCTGATGGAAGTTACGAGAAGAGCTTTGGCGGGGCGACGGGCTGCAATCTCGTGGATCTTGGATCTCTGAGCGGAATCAGTTTCGACCCCATGCTCGTTTTCAAGGATTGGTCCGATGCTTTTGCAGTAATCACCTCGCTTGGTGAAATCGCGGAGAAGGATGAGCTTCGGATGCTCGAACCGCTCATAAGGGATAACATCGGTGTCCCTACCAAGGTGCTAATTGACCGTGTTCCTGATGGAAACCTGAAAGCGGACCTCGAAAACTTGCACAGGAAATTCGCGTTCCTCTTCGAGGGAGAACCGATCGACCTAACTTCAAAGATGATATTCGATGCCCACAGCCTTCCCGACGGAATAAAGGAGAAGGTTGTCTCGATGATGTTCCTCCTTGTTCAGAAGGTGATATCGCAGATGCCCAGCAAGACGAAGAAAATTGTGGTCATTGATGAGGCCTGGGCCTACCTAGGCTACGACAGGAGCACCGGTCAGCTCACTTTTCCCGCGGCAGCGAAGTTCATGGAGAGGCTGTCGAGAGCTGGAAGGCATGAAAATGTTCTCTTCATAATAGCCACTCAAGAGATTGGCGACCTGATGGGCACCAGAGACAAACCTGGACCGGGGTGGACTATGATTCAGCAGGCTGCAACGAAGATGTTTATGCTGAACCAGAATGTTTCGAAGGTACTTCATGAATCGTTGGGGCTGTCACAGGAAGAGACAGAATTCTTGGAAAATGTGAAGATTGGGCACGGCATACTTGTAGCTGAGGGACAGCACTATGCGTTTTACAACCAAGTTAGTAAGAGAGAATTAGAGCAGTTCACCACCAGACCGAGCGAGATTTCCTACTGATACGATTCTTTGCTATCGAGAGAGTGATATTCTTCGGGAATAAGTAAGGGAAGCATGCATGCATTTCTGGACCGGTTCAGAAGCAGCGAAAACGAAATCGTGTACGGACCGGAGCACCCGCTACCAGCCCCAGTAGCTTGCTTCACTCAAAGTTATGCTGACGGCAGCGTGGGCATTGGTGATGAGGACGGAACTTACTTTTACGACTATCAACCCTGTAAGATAGTGTCCGCTGTGAACATGGTAAGGTTCGGGGAGGAGTACAAAGAGTTCTTTATCGTTTACAACGACAAGAACGGAATGGAGCACAGATTCAGGACACGCCTCAACGATGATTACCTAGTCAAGAATGAAATACTCGTCAGAGAATTCAAAAGTCTCTTCAAGGAGTACGAAGAAGCAGTCAACAAAGCACAATCACTGGCCACCGTACTCGGCTTGATAGAGCGATATTTGAGGCAGTCTTCAATCACGGAAGAGGAAGTTGCTTGTTTGGTTTGTTGGACACATCACTGATTAATTACAGTAAAGTGAAACTGTCAACTTGAAATGGCGCTACAGATTCGACGATGATAAACAGTGGTATTGCAGCTCTTTGCCCAAGAGATCTTACTGCAAATATTGCTATGGTGACAGGAACGTATACTATTTGCACGACGATGTAGTTTCGGGCAGTAAACAATTCGGAGTGATGATGGTCTGCTCTCGTTGCACCGCTCATCTCATGCCGATGGAAGTCAGTCTATCCGAATCTGAACTGCAGTCCCTCGCCGGCTCGCCGACGAAGATCCATGAGCATGGTATTTTTAGCCTGGGCGGAGTTACTGAGCACATAGTGAACAGGCTGCCCGTGATACCATATGGATTCGATCAAGATGGCAACCCTATCCATCCTACCCGAGATGTTTTGCACGGCGACATCTTTTTCGCGATTAAACAATTAGGAGTGGTGCCTGCACGACGGATACGAACATTGAAGGAGAGACACTCATCTAAGGAATCAGGCTGTCCCTTCGCCTACATGCTTGCATCTCGGGACCTGCGTTTCGCTACTTATCAATCTAGCGTCTGAAGCAGGGCTAGCTGAACAGACCTGCCAAGTCTTTTCCGC
>JAKAPU010000259.1 GCA_021806865.1 archaeon | reverse complement strand
TTCGTCGCCGTCAAGCTCTGTAATGTATGGAATATGCCTTTTAGGTTCAAGATAACAAAATCCGCTAACCGCCCTGTAGGTGCTCATGGTCAGCCTCCATCTCTCGTCCGACCATACTTCAACTCTGAAAGTCTCGTCGGCTCTTCCGTCGCATATCTTACATTCCTCGCCCATCATAGATCAATGTGCAATGACTTGGATGAACACGTAAATGTTTGACTCTTTTCAAAGAATAGACAATTTTAAGAAAAGTGGACTTGGCCGAACGAACTTTTCGGCAGACGCGCGAGTCCAAATTCGAAACACAGCGACTGAGATCGCATATGCACAATTACTTCCTACCTGTTTAAATTTTCGCCTTTAAGATGCATGTTGCATGATCGCTTCGTTCGTAAGGCCATTCGTTCCTATATACCAACGTGATAAGACTGCTCTTTTATTTCCTTACTGGAATTACCGTTTGTTCATCATAGATTCTTAATCGCGTTTCAAAATGAGCCTAAATCAGTGTGTTATCCGAAGATAAGAATCAGACGAATCAATGACTGTTCCAGTTACTCTCACGGTATGATTTCACAACCGTTGTTAAGTTCGGTGTATTCCAGTTGTGATCTGCTTATTGATCCGTTCTCGATGAGCGACCTAACCTTCGTCGCAGAGTCCTGCAATTTTCTTACAAGGTGCCTCACGGTCGTGCATATCTGAAATAGACCATCTTTCCTGAGCATTTCTTGCGCACTGTTCACGAAAAGACATCTGCCGCCACAAATATGAAACACGTCACAAGATACACATGGTTCTCCAATGTGGACCTTGCCGCAAAGCGAGCGAGGAGTGCTGCTGTATATCGATCCTACAATTGAAAAATCAAAATCTATTGACACAGGGCATGCAGAAATCCTTCCATCTGGCATAACTGAAAAGAAATCAATCCCCGAGCCGCATCGAAGACTGGATTTCTTTCCCGACAGTAGCGAACTCATCACGCCAATGAAAGGAACCACGCCACTAACTCGATTCAGGCACGACATCTCATCGACCCACCAGTCCACAAGCGAGGAGATGCCCAAATTGTAAGATGCAATCCATTCAGGCAGTCTCTTCTCATCGTAACCCTGCCAAAACATGGCAAAATCGAGTTGCCAGTGGACATGATCGAAATAACCAATATCTAGGAGATGTCGCACGTTTTCAAAGATGTCAGTGTTCTGTGTTACTGTCATCCTTGCCACGAGGTCTCCGCTAAATCCCCTCTGTCTTGTGAGTTCTACGTTGCGCATTATGCGCTCATACACGCCCTTGCCTCGCTCTCTGTCAGTGACTTCCTGTGTACCGTCGATTGAGACGAGAATGGTGTGGAACTTTGCTAGATACTGCTGCTCAATCCTATCCAAGAACAGACCGTTTGTTTGAAGAACGAATCTGGCTGGTATCTCATCCATGATGTGTTCTATTGCACGAATTCGAAGAAGTGGTTCGCCTCCGTAAAACGAGACAACTGGGTCACTATCCTTGGATAAGAACGATTTTAGGTCTGAAATTGGATACTGGATTTCCTTTGGTGGAGTGTCGCTTCCTCCCCCGCAGTAGTCGCAGCGCAGATTGCATTCCTTTGTCATTATTACATGATAGTGCATGCCTTCAGGATCTTCCCATTTTACTTGAAATTATTGTGGAGTAATGAAAATGATATCGCCGACTATGCAATCTTCGATTGGCAAAGTTCATTCTCATGAAACTACCGCTTGAACCAAGTCGAGGTATTTCATGTTTCGTGCAATGCTTGTACAAGGAACCGGATTTTTTCAAAGGCAGCCTGATAACAGCAGATAAAAAGAGATTCTGTTTATTCTCTGGTGATGATACGGTAAAAGTCGAAATGAGCGATTGCTTCCTGATAATCCAATACAATCTCTGTGCAAATGTACGCATGAAGATCCGTCCTTTCTAATCAGTTCGGAGTTGTGCGCAATTGCACAAAGATGTAAAGACTCACTTTTATCGATCCTGTCCTAAACTATTTACTTGTGAGTTATAATGAGCGACAAAATGGCTCTGGTCTTGTTCTCGGGAACTGTTGACAGACTACTTCCTGTGGGTATCATAGCTTCTGGCGCAGTGGCGATGGGGATGGATGTCCACATCTTCGCCACTTTCTGGGGGCTTAACGCGTTCAGGAAGGATGCAGTGAATACGAACACGAGCTTCAGCAAGGACTATGAGAATATGAAATCAGTCATGATGGAACTGATGCAAAAGAAGAACGTGCCTTCATGGTATTCAACTCTCAAAACCGCGAAGGAGCTGGGCAATGTCAAGATTCATGCATGCGCAATGACGTACGATTTGATGGGCTTCAAGAAGGAAGACCTTGCCGATATTGTTGACGACGTTATTGCGGTAGGCGAGTTTGTCGAAATGGCAAAGGAAGCCAAGACCACTTTATTCATCTGAGCGAGGCGCTAAGAGTTGAGCGAACAACAAGCAAGCCCAAACAAGAAAGTAATTGACGCTCGGGGAAGTTTTTGCCCCGGACCACTGATGGAAGTAATACGCGCGATCAAGGAGGGAAAGGTCGGCGACGAAATCGAAGTGTGGTCGTCAGACACCGGGTCGCAGCGCGACATTCCAAAGTGGGCTGCAAAGGCTGGGCATGAGTTCCTTGGAGTAGTGCAAGAGCAAGGATACGACGCCATCCGGATCAGAAAAGCAAGGTAGGGAATGAGTGCTTGAAGAATGTCATAATCTTGGGCGGCGGAGTAGGAGGCACAATTGTTGCCAACGCGCTTGCAAAGAGATTTGATACTAATGAAGTTCAAGTCACGCTGATATCTGACAGCTCGAAGCATGTGTACCTCCCTGGGCTCATCTCCATAGTGATAGGACACGACGGGCCGGAAAGCATAGCAAGGAGCGAAAAATCACTGCTATCTTCTAAGGTCAATTTCTTGGACTGCGGAGCGGAGAAGATAGAGGCGAAAGAAAACAGAGTATTGGCTGGAGGTTCCTATCACGATTACGACTATCTAGTGATCGCAACAGGATCGAGACTCGTTCCAGATGAAATTCCTGGATACAACGAAGCCGCGCTGCACTTCTACAGCGTCGAGGGCGCACTCAGGTTAAGAGAGAAGCTCTCCAGTTTCACGGGTGGAAAGCTCGTAATTGGAGTTGCGAGCGTGCCTTACAGGTGCCCACCTGCGCCGCTGGAGTTCACTTTCCTGATCGACGAGTACTTCACTAGAAAAGGGATCAGGGACAAGGTGGACATCGAATATCTTTATCCGATAAATGGCGTGTTCCCAATTCGTGATGTGGAACCAATGCTCGCCAAGCTGCTGGAAGAGCGCAAAGTTACAGCTAGGACTCTATTCAACACCGAATCGATAGATCCGGTGAAAAAGGAAGTCAA
>JAKAPU010000258.1 GCA_021806865.1 archaeon | reverse complement strand
GGAAAACGCTCTTGTCGAGCAGTGGACCGGAGGGGATTTGAACCCCTGACCTCCCGCGCTCCCGTTCTCTATGTGCAACTTCAAAGACACTGAGAATTGCAAGGCGGGCGTTACTACCACTGAACTACCGGCCCGTGTGAATGGGCATTCCGTATTTCTCGGATATAAAAAATCTATCAGCCGTTTCTCTAACTACGAATGTAAGTTGCTGGCGCGCGATTTTGTTCATCATGTCGAACAATCAGATCGCCCGTCGTAGCAACGCGCGCCAGCAGTACAAGTACTCTACTTATGCTCTCATTAATCTTGCCTTGGATTTAGTTTTGCTTTCGCAGTATGATGCGTACGTCCACCGCAAGCGCTCCCCTTTTGTATACAATCAATGGATTGATGTCAATAGATTCTATCTGCTCGTTTTCCGCCATCATCCTTCCAACCGACTGGATCGCTCGCGCTGCTGAAACTGAGTCAAGCGGTCTTCCTCCCCTAAAGCCGTACATAAGAGGTGCCGCCCTGATTTCATGTGTCATCTCGTGCGCATCGCCCAGGGTAACAGGGGCCAGTCTGAATGTGACGTCTCTGAAGAGCTCAACGAAAATTCCTCCCATTCCGAACATAACAGTTGGTCCAAACTGCGGATCGCGGATCCCGCCAACGACGAATTCGTGAGATTTCTCGGCCATCTTTTGCAGGTAAACTCCGTTGATTGATGATTTGTCGGTCACCTTCTTGGCATTCCGGATGATTTCAGCAAAAGCTCTCTTGACTTCGCTTGTCGTATCGACTCCCAGTCTGACTCCTCCTATATCGGTCTTGTGCAATATTTTCGGAGAGATTATTTTCATTGCCAGCGGGAACCCGATCTTATGCGAGAGCGCGACAGCCTCCGATTCGCTCTTGGCTAGCCCAGCTTTCGGTACCGGTATGCCATAATGCTTTGCGAATTGTTCTGCTTCATGTTCAAGTAGAGAGCTTCTTCCTTCTTTCAGTGCGTTGTTGATAAGCCGAGATGTCGCTCGTTGGCTAGCGTCTTTGATTGCAGAAACCATAACTGAACTTCTCCCCATTCAGTTCCCTTCCAAGTCTGATTGCGTTCTTCTCTTGCTGTACGACATTAGGGCATACATGCCATCTACGGCTCTTTCAGCAGTAGGATAGGCAGAAAACTGCTTTTCAAGCATCTTCTCGTAAGCAATTCGAGAGAGCCTGCCTCCGATGAAAGCAGCGGTGACAGGCTTTGAGGATTCATTTCCCTTCAGGTCTAGAATCGCTTGGGCAACAAGAGTAGGATCAATGTTTGCTGTTTCGCAAAAGAGAGCAATAACTCCGCCAATGTGCCTGCTCTTCAACAAGATCGAAAGTACATTCCTGTACATTTCATCGTCTGCGTTAGCAGTCAAATCTATCGGATTTCTGAGCGATCCGAAGGAAGGCAAGAGAGGTTTGAGTTCGGCCTTCAGCTCGTCGGGGAGGTCGTCTATTTTCAACCCGAGCGATTCGCATTTGTCTGTTGTAAGTACTCCAATTCCTCCACCGTTTGTGACAATAGCTATCTCCTGACTCTTTGGGATCGGATTCTCATTGATCGCCTGAATCCAGTCGAAAGCTTGCGTCATAGTGTCTGCGCGCAACACCCCAGCCTCCTTGAATGCAACATCAAAGATAGCATCCGATCCTGCCATGGCGCCTGTGTGCGACGACGCGGCTTGGGCCCCTCTGGTCGACTTGCCTGCTTTGATTATCACGATTGGCTTTTTCTTTGATACTTGCTTTGCAATGTCAACAAACTTTCTACCATTAGCGAGTCCCTCCATGTATATCAGAATCGATTTGGTTGCCAGATGCTCTGCGAAGTACTCCACCAGGTCCGCGTCGTCTACATCAGCTTTGTTTCCGATACTGACAATTGATGACACTCCATATTTTTGCTCTGTTGTCCAGGCCATGAGAGCAAGTCCAATTGCTCCCGACTGACTGATGAATGCAGTCTTGCCGGAAAGGACGTTTTGGGTTCCAAATGTGCAATTGAATTTGGACTCTGCGAAAAAGATCCCGAACGTATTTGGTCCAATGACTCGCATGCCTCCTTGCTTTGCTATCTCCAAGATCTTGCTTTCGAGTTCCCTCTGACCAATCTCTGCAAATCCTGAAGTTATGATAATTACTGCAGGAACATGCGCCTCTGCGCACTCGCTCATGGCGTGTGGTGTGTCTTGTGCAGGAACGACGAGGATTGCAAGATCTATGTTTTCATGAATCGATGCAATGTTGGGGTAACACTTGTACTCGAGAATGGAAGTTGCAACAGGGTTTATCGGGAATACCTTTCCGGAATAGCCTGCAAGCTTGATGTTCTTCAAGATCTCGTGACCAATCTTTCCGGGATGTCTAGAGGCTCCGACCACCGCGACACTTCTTGGCTTGAAGAACGGTTCGAGAGAGTTTGCGGCAGGCATTGAACTCAGAATACAGACAATTTGTCAGTTTCACTCTTTAGAACTTTGCTTCGCTGTTTCGCTTGCAGATGAAAGCTTTTTTTACGAAGAAACGAACAGTTGACTCAGAACGGGGGCCTGTGGCTCAGATTCATTCACGTTGTGGATGGAGAGAAGCCAGGCAGTGAGACGAGAGTTCTCGCCTAGAGCGGAGGACTCTTAATCCTTAGGTCGTGGGTTCAAATCCCACCAGGCCCGCCATAGTCATTCAATTCACTTTTGACGTTTGGGGCTCGTTTTTGAGCTATTGCTTTAGGTTGCAAATTTCTTGCGATCAATTTCGATTTGAATTTTTCCCTATTTCGCCTTCGATTAGACACTTTTGCAGCTTTGTCGAAGTGTTCGCCTACTCCCAGTGCCCGAGAGGTACCATTGTTGCAATCTGTAATCGTACATCGCCCCATCTTGTTTGAATTTGGCGTATCTCGCTCCAGATTGTTCGATTATGATTGGAGCATTGTTTGGTTCAAGAAAGTTGTTGACTGGTAAAGTTGCGTAGTTTAGCGGTTGTGGATTTTGATAGTTTGGCTGCTGATAAGGATTAGACGGATAACTCTCGTGCTGTTGTACTCCTTGCTTTGGTTCAATCGGTTTCATTGGAGGCGGTAGTATGATGCCAGGTTGTAGGTTAATCGTTTGAGCTGGATTTTCTTGTACAGTAGGTAGCTTGTGTATGCGATAAATCTTCTCATGCCCATTCCCACTTAATGAATATCGCACTATGCCTTTTGCTATTAACTTCTTGAGAATCTTGCAAACGTACACTCTCGACATAGGCTTAGTTTGATTGACAATATCGGTAATCTGATTTTGATTGCGATCTCTGTACTGTTGTAGCACATTCATTACTAATTGCTCGTTACTCGTCAATTCATCCTTGAGCATTGTTCTCGTAGTCCTCTCGTTGTGTACTCCGAG
>JAKAPU010000257.1 GCA_021806865.1 archaeon | reverse complement strand
TTTCGATTTCGTTCTGCATAAACTGAGAACCAGCAGCATTTATTTCATTTATGCTGGATTATCGTGCATATTAGGTTCGGCAGTTACAGGTGAGCTGGTCTTGTTATTGACTGTGCGCCTAGATCTTCTTGCGTCATAAAAGTCCAAAAAGAGGTACAGATACGACAATCCAATCGAAACGTAGATGAGTGTTACGAGACCAGCTGCATCCACTCCCTCCTCAGAACTGAGAGAACTGGAACCTATCATGTAAAAGAAAATGTATGAAAACAGTCCAAGACTTGCTGCGCCGCTTCCGAGTCTTCCTGCGAGCCACAGATACTCTCCTTTGGCGTACGCGTTTTGTAGATATTCTACCACAGCGTAGACCACTCCAAAGAAGATGAAAACCATCCAGATCTCTTGAGAAGGAGGAAGCACCGCAAACCTCTCAGCAAGCGGTCGGAAGTAGTTTATGGCGTACGGCGCAACGATGCCTACGAGTATGAAGACAAAGACTGCTGAGCCGACTCCCTTCGCTTTGTTAGTCAAGGCGAAGAACCTCCATGTGAAAATGGAATACTGACTGTCCAGAGATAAGTCGGATCGCCAAAACTCAGCCCGCCGCCAACTGTGATCTGATTTCCTTGAAGCTGGTTGATTTGGCTCTGAGACAATTGAAACGGTATGACTATATCTCCAGACTGGAAGGCAGGAACTGTAACTGCTCCCGACGTCTCGTAGACCACACTTCCGGACACTTGCAGATCTATCACCATACTTGCGTCAGCTGTGAATATCCAAGCATTGTGAACCGGAATCACGATTTCGTTAGACTGGGCGAGAGTCGACGCATTGGAAAAGATGATGTTTAGCTGAGACTGCAGCTGTGCAGTATCCACGGAGAACCCAATATCAGTAGAAGAGTGCCCCTGCGTCAAGAAGCCAAGCGGTGGGCCGATTATTGCAAGAAATATAATGAGAGAAACGAGCAGCGAGATTCCTTTCACTGAGTACTTAGCTACTCTAAGCGCAGTCAGGGCCATTGGAAAATGCGACGCGCAGCATTACCCACGGTTCGATATATATCTGCCAAATCCGAAGGCGTGAGACAGACGGAAACGACCCTCCTTTATATACGAACAAATTTTCTCCTTTCTTCGCCGGCACGATCTTTTTCATGGCAAAGCATGAAACAAGCCCTCAAAGATCACAACAATGTGAACAAACTCGAATTGCGCTCAAAAAGCCTAATTCAACGTGTAATCGCAAATTCGGTTGTTGAACAATAAGAGGCGGTGGCTTTCAAGCTCGAAAAAAGAGTAGAGCAGGATCTCGCCTAGGATTTTCTCTTCTTTCCAATCAGCCCCGAGCTCTCTAATATTTCGCCGTGTCCTCTTGTAAAGTCGTCAGCCGTGAGTTTGGACCTGGGCTTTAGGCCGAAATCCTCGAACCATTCTGGTGATTTCAGCTTCTTTGCGGCTGTCTTTGGAAGCTTTGCCTCGTATACAAAGCAAATGTCCCAGTGAGGCGGGTTTTGAGTGTCGCTCGGATCGCCCGAAACATAGGACTGGACACCGGTCAATTTCAATCCCTTCGGAACAGGAAGTAGAGTCTGCTCTTTGATCACTCTCTCCGCAGCCTGCAGAGGCGATTCGTACCACGCGAGATGCGAAGCAGGTAGAACATACTTTCCGCTGGAAGCAATTTTCGGAGCGTACTGCTCGCCTACAAAGAACTTTTCCACCCAGACTTCTGGTTTTGCCACCTTTCCAACGAGAATGTTGCGGCCGTCGTTGAGTGAAACAAACGAGGATAGACACACTGATCCAGGGGGAACGTTTCCTTCACGAAATTGAGCTTTCTTCATTGGTGTCGACAATTTGGGTCTTCACGAGAATCTGCGAAAGATCTGATTCCGTATATGTCTTCCTTCAACACCGAATGGAATAAAACAATGATTGCAACCGATTGGATGGACTTTGAAAGTCGAACGCGTGCTGACAGCGCTGCTGGTTGTTGTTGCGATAGCAGCACTGGCTCTAGTCGTTTCGTCGCAAGTGGAGCAAGCTAGGATAGAATACAACATTAGTATCGAATATTCGCTGAGCAAGCAAGGCGGTAACTTCGACTATAGTTGTGATGAACCTTTCTATTCGGTCTTCCTTCGCGTATCAAACAATGGATCGAAAGTAGTTAACGACTTTACTATCTCGATCAGTAACGGACTATGCAAGGGAGCCGTTCCTCCACTACCGAGTTCTTTGAATTCGGGACAGAGCATTCAAATTTACTTGTATACAACAAAGCAGAACGGCACAATCACGATTTCGGGCAACAATACACTGATCTACGTCAATTTCTGAGCTAGCGTCTTTTCTTTCCGCCGAAAGCGAATGTGACTCCCACAACCACCACAATTATGATTGGAAAAGTAGTCACAAGCATCGAGACTAGTTGAACGAAAGTGTATGTCGAGTTGATCAAGTTAAGTATGGCAAACGCCATAGTCAAGGCTACAGCGATTATCAAGACAACATACCACGCCTTTGAGAGGGGACGATCCTGTTTCGCTATAGCTTTGTCAGACAAGCCGGGCACCTGCACTAATTTCATGGGTGAATATCAGTCTTTTTTTTCTTGGCTCCGCATGAAGTAAACTCGTCATCATTGGTCGAGCAGAACCGACTATAATCTCCTTCAGAAACGACCTGTGGCACTCCTGCGGGTTCCTGTCCGTGCAAAGCAGTGTGACAGGATTGCCTTTGCTTACGCGATCAGCTATTTCATTGGCCAGTTCCATTCCGACCTTATCCTTCTTCAGGTCTGAGAGGTATCTCTTCTTGAACTCCTTCAGACTAATTTTTTTCGACTTCCAGAGTTTGATCAATTCCTTCTGCGTGCCAAGGTCTTTCATCCAAGCATCAACGCCGGTTTTTCTGATGCCCCGCGGCCATGTTCGCATTACAAGAATCCTTGTGCCGTCGGATTGATCCTTCTCATCATAAACCGTCTTTTCGATATGGATGAGATCGGAAGCGTCAGTCGTTCGTCGTACTAGAAACCTGTCGGATACCAAGATTGTGGAAGTCATGGCATGGAAACTGTTATGAACTTTTAGGAAGAAAACTTGCAGCAGTCAAGAGGAGCTGGGTGAACTGATCGATTCCGAGACACGAAGCTTCGAGATAGCAAGCAAGGAAGATGAACTCCTGGAATCGAACAGGGCGATATGGAAGACTCTAGGGATAAAACAGAGCGACAACGCGCTGTTTTTCCCCGCGCCAAATGCACTTGTTCCAATTATGTTTGCAAGGTTCATGAACAAGAGAAAGGTGACCTTTGTCGATACAAACGAGATCAGCGTAAGCACTCTGATCAAACTCTCGGCGCAGTTGAAGCTTTCAAACGTGACGGTGAAACTAGCTTCCCCAAGCGGAAAGCTCCCACTT
>JAKAPU010000256.1 GCA_021806865.1 archaeon | reverse complement strand
ATTGTCAATGCCGAGTCAAACGAAAGGCTGAAGGGAATCATAACCTCGAAGATCAGATCTATATCTTCAATTCGCTCGACGCTGAGCATGCCAGTCGTGGACTGATCGCACTGGCGATTTTCGTGACAGAGACGAACGCCAACATACTGCATCTAACTGATGCAGATTTCTACTCGACGATCAAGAGCGAAGGTTTGCTACTTACCGATTTTTGGGCCGCTTGGTGTGGACCGTGCAGACAGATGGCGCCAATTATTGAAGAGCTTGCAAAGGAGTATGAAGGCAGATTGAAGTTTGCCAAGCTCGATGTTGATGCAAACCCTGTGACTGCTCAACAGTTCGGTATAATGAGCATACCAACTTTCATGATCACGGACAAGGGCAAGGTTATCGACGTGATCATCGGTGCGATGCCAAAGCAAGAGTTTGTACGAGAGATAGAAAAGCACATGGGAAAAGTCTAGCTACATTTTGGTCAGGATCTTTTCCCTATTGAAAAGTCTAGTTCCTGCTCTAATAATCACATAGTCAACAACACACATTATCAGGATCAGAACCACTAGACTCGTGGTCCCGAGGATCATAACACCGCTTGTCTGAGCAAACATTACTCCAATTATTGGAATCACCAGGAGTCCAGATAGCTGCTGGGCTTCTCTCGTTCCAGATACACGCACCGAAATTATTACAGTGAGACCGGTCGCTGCTATTGCAAACGCCGGAGCAAGACCAAGGATTATCAGCATCCAAGTGAGATTTGGGAGTATCAAGTGTCCAAAAAGCGGATAGTCCAAGTAATCGGTGATCGTCGCATACGCGAAGAATGCAATTCCAGTTGAGAGCATCGTCGGTATGAACGAAGCAAGGATCTTCCCAAAGAGCATCTCAGAATCTGAGATGGGCGTTGCGAGGAGCGCCTCGATCGTCTTTCTTTCCTTTTCACCGGCAAAGCTGTCAGAAGAAATTATTGATGCGACTATCAGTGGCACGAGCATAGTGAAGGGTGCAAAAAACACTGTTGACATCGTGTACACAAAGGCCTGGACGTTTGTCATCCCAGCTGTCAAAGAAGAAATCTCGAAAGGAAGCTCAATGATGGCGCCGGAAGACTGAAAGCTTGTTTGCGAACTCATGGAAAGTGGAATCTGGATCGCAACGAGTGGTAGGATAACGACCATCACGAGCGGCATCAGTATTACAGGTGTGATGAGCTGTCTGCTGTGCCTAATTTCGTTCCAATCCTTGCTGAAGACAAGCCACGCGTTTTCAAGCCGCAACTATGCATGACCTCCGAGCTTGACTATCTTCAGATAGATATCCTCCAGTGTCGGCTTGACCTGCGATGCATTTGTGATCTTGCCACCAAGGCGCACCACGCACTCCACCGCCTTTGCGGTGAGCGAGTCAACATCTGCACCGCGAAATGAGGGCTCGAATATGATTTCAATCCCTGCTCGCCCCTTTGCTGCGTCCGAGTACCTTGCGACGCGAATGACTCCGGAGACGAGATGTAATATCTCATCTACTGGTATCGCTGCTGAGTTTAGCAGATCAATCCTAAGCTTTATTGGTTCCTCAGAAGTTTTTCCGTTATCTTGCAGCTGTGATAGTATCTCCGCTTCGGTGCCCAGGGCAAGAGTCTTTCCCTTGTTGAGTATTGCGATCCTGTCGCAGAGCCTTGACGCGTCGTCAAGGTTGTGGGTGGAGAGCAATACTGTGCGCCCATTCTCTTTTGCCGTCTCTGAGATAAGGTCACGAATCGACTTTGCCGATTCCACATCAAGAGAAGACGTTGGTTCGTCCAGCAAAAGTATCGAGGGATTGTGCACCAGAACGCGTGCAATTGCAAGCTTCTGTTTCATGCCCTTGGAGAATTTTACAACCTTGTCCTGCCTTCTGGAAATCAAATCGAAACTCCGGAGAACTTTCTCTATCCTTGATCCGATCTCTGTCTCCTTCACTCCGTAAGCGCGTGCGAAAAAGATCAGGTTTTGCTCCGCACTGAGCCGCTCGTAGAGATTTGGACTTTCGGTCAAAAGTCCGATCTCTCTGCTTATCTCGGCTCTGTTCGTCTCCGAAGTGACGCTCTTTCCATTTACAAAAACATCGCCTTCGCTCGGGCGAAGTAGACAGGAAATCAAACGCATTGTGGTAGTCTTGCCAGCTCCATTTGGACCGAGAAGACCGAATACCTCACCCTTCTTGATTTCTAGGTTCAGATTGTCAATTGCTCGAAAAGATGAGAATGTCTTCCTAAGACCGGCGATTCGTATGGCTGCTTCCTCAGTGGTCTGCGATTCCAAGCCAGCTTGCATCCTGTGCAGTCAAACCGTGCTAGTTTGATCTTATCTGGCCTGCAAGTTCTACCACTTTTTTCAGGCTCTCGGCTTCCTCTACCAGTATCTTTCTCTTTGGCTTGAAATCCTCTGGTATGTGCTCACCAGGGTTCATGTACTGTGCATACTTGTGCCAAAGCCCAGTGTAGAGGACAGAATTCATTCCGATGGAGGTGGCTCCCACCACGTCAGCCTTGAACAAATCTCCGACATGCATAGCCTCTCGCGGTTTCACTCCCAGTGCGTAAAGAGAAGCCTCGAATATCTCTCGCCGAGGTTTTAGAAAGCCGACCTCGCAAGAGATTGTGAGGTTGTCAAAGTAGTCGTAGATGCCGTGCGAGCGAAACATCCTTGCGTACGTCTTGGAAGATCTCGCAGCGTTGGAGATAAGTCCAATCTTGATCCCAGGATAAGTCTCCTTGAGCGTCTTCAAGGTCGATTTTGCTTCTGGATTCAGGTTTGGATACTTCGCGTAGTAGCCGGAATCGGATATGATCTTGGCTGCTACGCCCAGTACATTATCCTTCTCTTTTGAGGGCAGTGTGACACGGAGCAAATCGAAGAGCATCTGCGCCCTCTCTTCGGGTCCAATGTCATACCCTTTTTCGTACAATGACTTTGCCCTGACGCCAAGCTCCCCCATAGCCAAACGAACATCCTGATAGGTAACTTGAGGTTTGGTACCGTTACCCACCTTTCTAACGAACCTGCGGAAGTTGATCAACCTCCTAAGCTTCCTGTATTCTTCTAGCTCTCTATTGTCCCAGATGAGAGTGAGCCACAGGTCGAATGTTACGGCTTTGACGGCCAAGTCAGAGAACCTTTGCTTCCAGCAATACTCCTATCTTCGCACGATATGAACTTTCAGCTGAACCATTCATGAGATGCAAACAGATTTAAGATTCAACTGGGATAATCTGTCAATCAACTTGCGATCTTCACGACGTTCCCCCACTCCGAAGTATGAAAAGGCCTACATGATAGACATCGATGGAGTTATCTGTGATCATGTGCCAAACGAGTACCCAGAGAAGATGAAGACGGCCGCCGAGATACCAGGAGCGCGTGAATGGATCAATTCGCGGTACGACGAAGGGAACTATGTTTGCTT
>JAKAPU010000255.1 GCA_021806865.1 archaeon | reverse complement strand
TCGGTTCCGCGGTATGTTATCGTCTCTGAAACCAAGTCATTCAATGCTTCTTCGCACCGCAGCCAATTAGAACATGCATTAATTATTTATATTTTAATTAATTGTCTTGCAACGAAGCGACAAATGTCCCCAAAGCAAGCAGGGCTTGTTGAAAAATCAAACGAAACATACGATGCCGTGATGTCCGCATACAAGGCAATGAGGAGCAGCATTGCTCAGGAGCTCTTGAAGGAAGGACTAACTCCTCCCCAGTTCAGCGTCCTGAGGGTGCTTGCAAAATACGGGGCGATGCCGGCGAGTAGGATAAGCCAAGAAATGCTTGTCACTCCTCCAAATATTACAGGTGTACTGGACAGGCTAGAGTCAAAGCATCTAGTGAAAAGGGTAGCCAGTGAAGAAGATAGAAGGACCACGATGATAGAACTTACCCCAGAAGGAAAGCGCTTGCAGGGAAGCGTTCTCAAAAGATACAACGAGTTCATGAAGGAAGTTCTGGGAGAATTCACCCATGAGGAGCAGGGAACCCTCCGTAGTCTTCTTCTGAAGCTAGAAGGAGAAATAATTCGGAGGAGAGAGAAGAGGGGAGACTAATCGGTCAATTGAAAGAAAAGAAGATGCCTTCGGGACTGAAAGGATGTTTCATTCGTGTTCGTGGATCTCTCAGAATTTCAGCGGATGAACGCGAAAGAAGATCATTGACGTAATGACGCTTGTGTTTGTCTAGTCAGCCTCAACAGTGCCGAATCATTCAATCGAAGGAATCGCCTGACAAGAAGTTCGCGCCGTTTACTAGTAGTATCTTTTTGACAGATAGTCGGACAGCTCGAGGAGGTGTTGCAGAGCTGAAGAATCACTGTTCTTCGTTTTGAGGAGAGTTCTCAACACCTTGCTACTTTCTGCGACGTACCGCTTGACCTTTGCCTGCGCGTACTCGACAGAACCGCAGCCCACGAACAAGCGCCGCGCTCTTTGAATTTCCGATTCGGTGTAGGGCTCTCCTCTACCCAAGAGACTGACCAAGAATCTGCGATCTTCCTCCGAACAATGCTTTAGAGCGTGGATGAGTACGACGCTCTTTTTCCCACTCCTGAGATCCGTGAATACTGGTTTGCCGAGCGAGGCTTCGTCGCCCATCAGGTCTAGCAGGTCGTCCTGGATCTGATAAGCCATTCCGAGGCGCTCACCGAAATTGTAAGCTGTTCTTGCTTCTTCCTTTGAAGCGCCACCTACTATCGACCCACTCGCACAAGGCGCTCCCAGCAGGGAAGCGGTCTTCAGCCTTATCATCTCTTCATACTCTTTCTCTGACGCATCTCCGGAAACTCCCAACTCAAGATCCAGGAATTCTCCCCAGGTCGTTGATCTGCACGATTCACCAACAAGATCGAAGAGCCAGCACAGCCGCTCGCTGCTCAGGTTGCTGTACTTGGCGACCATCTTCGGCACGTGGAACAAGAGCAGGTCGGATGCAAGGACTGCGTTTGAAAGACCGTACTTTGCGACGGTTGACTTTCTTCCTCGTCTCAAGTCGGAATGGTCTATGATGTCGTCCTGGATCAAAGCAGTAGCGTGAGCGAGCTCGTATGCCACCGCTACGGGTATCGCTCGTCTGTAATCGCCACAAAATGCCTCGCACCAGAGAAGCGCAAGCACCGCTCTAACTCGCTTTCCTCCTATTGAGAGCGCATCCGCGGCCGCTCTTTGAAGAGTGGTGCTTGAAGACTTGCGCAGACCCAGATACAGTTCAGATAGTTGCGAGTTGATGCACTCCACGTATTCCTCAAGCCATATAGGACTGACAAGAGACACGACTAAAATCGCTCTTCAACCGAGACGATTTTCTTGCCTCTATTCTACCTTTCGCCTAAACTAAACAAGGTTCGTCGTCTGTTTTGATCTATCGGTTCTTCAAGACTTTCTATTCTTTTCTGGGATCGTGTTCGCAATTCGTAAATATGCCCTGTGGGAGTGACGGCTGAGTGAAGAATCATGGGCACGGACAAGAAGGAATCGGAAGCAAGCAGCGTTGCCGGGGAACTCGAAAGCGAGCTGGTGGAGGCACTTGCGAACAAGCACTCGCAGCTCGACATCAACTTTCAAAAGACTGGAGTGCGGATTCTTGGGATGCAGCAGCTGGGCATAGAGCTGAATGGCGTCGTGACGTTCACGGTGCACATGCGCGATTTGACTGAAGAGGAGAAGAAGGCTTCGGCTTCAAAGAACGTTGCGCTGATGGCGACTCAATAGGTTAGAGAAACTCACCCGATAATCTTCTCAGCTTTAGCGTGTTCGCTCGTATGGGACCTGTCAGTCAGGAAGCTGATAGTAAAACCGGTTGCTCAAATGGACTTTTGACGATTCGTAAAGTTCGCTTTAGTACTTTGATTTAGAAAGCCAGATTAAAGCATGAAATGGAACTCCCCCAGCTGAACTATCGAGATATGTTGGACGCATCTTGTCAGGACGCAAGACGAGTCGCAATCATTAAGCAACATCTATCGGGCACCCGACCATCTAGTCCGTCGAAGAAGCACATCTACCAAGTAATTCAAAGCTTATCCTACTTACAGATCGACCCGATAAGCGTGGTAGCTCGCAGTCATGAGCTAGTCCTTTGGAGCCGGCTCGGAAGTTACAACATCTCCGACTTTGATCATTTGTTATGGAAGGAACGAAGACTCTTCGAATATTTTGCACATGCAGCTTCGATAGTCTTGGTTGAGGATTATCCCATCCACAGCGCTAGAATGAGACACTTTTCAGATGGAACTTTGTATAATCAAGAGTGGCACAAACGCGTTGAAGAGTGGATCAAACAAAACTCGAAACTCTACGATCACATTATCAAAGAACTGAAGCACAAGGGACCGTTATTGTCTCGTGACATTGAAGACATGTCGAACCACGGATGGAAGTCCTCTGGTTGGACAAATGAAAGAAATGTCAATCGTATGCTAGAGTTTCTTCTTGTAAGAGGAGAGGTAATGGTTCGTGGGAGATCGGGAATTCAAAAGTTTTGGGATCTCTCAGAGCGATGCTTACCGAGCTCGATTACCAAATCTGTTCTTTCTGATGACGAGGTGGATCGCCTTGCAATGATGAGATCCTTGCGAGCTCTAGGAATCGCAACAAAGAGGCAAATGATGGAGCATTTCGCGTCCGGGTTGTATACCGATCCAGACAAGGTTCTCAATGAATTGGAGCGCGAAGGAGAAATTTCGAAGGTAATGATTCATGACCTCCCTCCGAACGGTAAAGCGAAAGACTGGTACATTCATTCAAGAGATATTCCAGTATTGGAACAAGTTCAAGGTGGGAAATTTAGTCCTAGAACTGTTCTTCTTTCTCCCTTCGATAACCTGATCATAGACCGAAAGAGAACCCAAGATCTCTTTGGCTTTGAAATGAGTTTCGAGATCTATGTTCCAAAAGAAAAGCGAAGGTTTGGATATTATGTT
>JAKAPU010000254.1 GCA_021806865.1 archaeon | reverse complement strand
CGAACGCACTCGCTCTGAATTCAGCCCTTCTGTGCGAGCCGTCGCAGTACGGTTTGTTTGCCGAATGCCCACATCTGCATAGAGCGATGAACACTTTTCCGTCGACCATCACCATATTAGGTCCGTTTTCCACAGATTTTATTTCTACTTTGGTCATGATTTTGACAGATCAATTTGAGGGTAAATAGTATTTTGTGTATCCATGTCAGTAACTGACGCAATGTCAGCTGAGAAGCAGGCGTTCGATATCCATAGTTTAGTAATTTCCGAAACCAAAGAATCTAATTGCAGGAAGAGTCCAACTATTCCTTGCTTTGAGAAACGAACATTCTATGCTCTACTGAAATTCGCAAAGCCGAAGAGCTCGACCAACACTTTTGAGAATTCTTCAGGTTAGTTACTGAATTCAGATCAAAAATATATCGACAGATTCGACAAGAACAAGCCTAAGCAAGCAGATGGAATCCGTTGTAAAGAAACCACATACCAAATGCAAGGAGTACGAGAGAAGCCACCAACACGGCAAGCTCGAATCTTGGTAGTCTTGAGACACCGAATTTCAGGACCGAAACATACACCACGTTCCAGAATGCGATTCCAGCAAAGAACCCAAGTGCAACAACTGGTCCGAAAGAAGAAATTGTCGCCATTCCCACCGTGAGCCACCATGCAATTTGAAAGGGGTTGACGAGGCCCAGAGAGAGGCCTAGCAGAATGGGTAACACGCGTGCGACTTGGGATTCCCGAAAGAATAGGCCCTGCCCTTCACGATGTGGCTTGAGGAGCTCACAAGCTTCTTTCGGAGCCCAAGGATCGTCAAGACTCCGAAGACTGTCATGATCGCTCCACCAGCAAGGTACGACCAAGAGGTCGAAGAAGGATTTCCCGCAATTATCCTCATCCATCCCAAATAAGTCAATAAGAGAAAGATTGCATCCGCAGTCATTGCGCCGCAGCCGACTCCAAATCCAGAGAGCCAAGACTTTCCAGAACCGATTTGCTGGGCCGTAGTTGCGTTAACCGGCCCTGGTGGGGCCCCTATCGAAAAACCCAGCAAAAGGCCCGCTGCCACGCCCTGAAATATGTGATAGACCAGCAATGAAAACTGGGACTACTTTTTCTGTGTCACATTTGTGGTTTCTGTAAGACAAAAGTACTGAGTGATAAGTACGCTGGATAAGCAATCGCAGTTCGTTTGAGACCTACTTGTTGGTTTTTTCGCTAGTCTAAACCAACGCTGTGAATCAATCCGCCCGAATTTCCATCCACCACTAGCACTATCTTCTTTCCATTGAAATCGTACTTGGCAGCCCAGACTGGTACATGTAATAGCTCTGCTTCACCAATGTCAATTTCAGTGTTGATTTGTTGGATCATATGATATTTTTTGCGAGCCTTCCTTCACTGAAGCTGATCAACGAGAGTCTTTGCAAGATATTTAGCATCCTCTTCGCTTACATCTCCATTCAGGATTTTGATCCCGGCTGGAGCTTTGGATGCGTCAAACAACACCCGCTCCTTGAGTGCAAATTCGAAATCGTGCGGCTGATATTCTGTCAGCGCACGGAGCGCAACGACAGAGTAATTGTGGCTCTCGCTCATTTGAATACTCTTCCTCATGCCGCCACCTGACAAACCACCGCCCAACATCTACCCCAGAATTGCTCCTTCCACAATTCCACCACCTTTCCTGCTGCCAGCGCCGCCTGCCACTGCCCCAAATAGAGCTGCTGTTGCAGCAGCCGATCCCACTTGTGCCGCTGTGTCTACCGCGATTATGTTTGTTCTGGCGGAAACTGACACAATCCAGTACGGGACGTATGTTAGATTCATCTCCTCCAAAGTTGATCGCTCGTAAACTCGAATGCGCAGGAGCCCTCGACTCATCTCATCGTGAATTGTTCGCTCCGCTTCCTGGCGGTCGGTTATTTTCACCGGGAGCATTGTGTGCTTGCGTATGCTCTTCCATCCCGCGTGTCCCAGACTTATGCTGCTGCCACAGTAATCGCATCAGATCACCATCTCTCCGAAAAGCAGCGATATCGGTGCGCCGCAAATAGGACACTTCAATATCTTTGCATCAAAAGGCGCAACTATCTCCTTTTCGGGACCAGATTCCTGCAGAGAGGTGGAACGAGACTCGGTACCAGAAATCGCGGTGCCACACTTGTTGCAGAACATCGAGTCGTCCGAAAGTTGAGCGCCACACTTCCTGCAAAACATGCAATCACTCCCTTCCTTTACTGGCCTATTGAATTTTCAAGAGGGCCACACGGAATTAGACAGCTCTGCCGCTTCGAATACTCTTTGATCTGCGAAGTCACCCTCTGAGCACTCTTGACAATACATCACAAACCCTCAAAGGCGAAAAAGTAGTTTTATCCTCGGCGGTACATTGCTCTCGGATGAGCGAAATCAACGAGCTCCAAGAACTGCTCTCGCTTGAATTTCACATGATAGGAGCTCGCGTGACTTAGTTCAGCCGCGACAATCGCCCCAGCAACCGCCTACGATGTTGCACCTTGTGTCAAATTGATTGCACTCTGTTCCAGTGCATGGCTGGTCAGATAGATATTCTCAGCGCACGATTCTCAGATGTGATAACATCTGAGTAAGATGCCGATTGATGCAGCGAGGTGTCGGATCTGATACACTTTATTCAGTCAGGCTAGTACACTGTCCACCCGTTGTCGATGACGACGCAAGAACCGTTTAGATAACTTGCATCGTCCGATACCAAGAAGAGAGCCAGATTGGCAATTTCTTCAGGGTTCGCGAGCTTAGGCATTGACTGCGACGTCTTTTGCATCATCTCAAGGCCAAGTTGACTGGGCTCTTTGCTACCCAGTCCTATGGCAGTCTGTACGGCTCCGCACACCATCGCGTTGCATCTGATACCCTGGCTCCCGTACGAAGCTGCAATGCTCTTTGTTAGCCCCATTAGTGCGTGTTTGGAGACCGTGTATGCGACTCCAGCACGACCCCCGAATATCCCCGCGATCGATGAAGTGTTCAGGATAACCCCGCTCTTGCGCTCTAACATAATTGGAACTAATTTCCTGCTAGCGCGGAATGGCGCATTCACATTCACATCCATGACATGCTTCCACATCTCATCGGTCGTCTCGCCCACTGGCTTCGCGCCATCCATTATTCCAGCATTGTTACACAAAATGTCAACTTTACCCTGTTTCTTGACGACCTCATCTATTGAAGCGTCAACCTGCTCTGCTATCGACAGATCATGAATGTATCCTTGTGCCTTACCACCCGAGGCTACAATCTTGCTTACTGTTTCATTCACTCGCTCAGGAATGAGATCAACGACTGCCACATCGCAACCATTGTTGGAAAATAGCTCTGCCATCGCCCTTCCAATACCCGACCCCGCTCCCGTCACCAATGCAACCTTATCCTGCAACTTTGTGGACAATTTACCACCTATACAGATCGCGATTAGT